>JBGTFV010000201.1:0-2006 GCA_041747095.1 Parvularculaceae bacterium | reverse complement strand
GGCGCTGACCGATGCCGGCGGTCCGGCGGCAGCTTCGCCCGGCGCGGCTTCCGCCAGATCTTCTATGATCGGCGAGCCGGAAGCTTGAGGCTCTGCCACCGACACTTCGGGGCGCGCCTCGTCGACTGGCGCATCGACGGTGGGCGCAGTGCTGGCGTCCGGGAGTGGCGTAACCATTTCCGAGACGGAATCCTGAGGCGGCGCCATTTCGGCGGTTGCGGCGGGCTCAGCCGGCGTTGGCGCCGACTTGTCGGCGCCGGGCTCGTTAACCCCGACCGGATCAGCGACGTTTTCAAGCGCGCGCCCTTTCGAACCAGACGTATCGCCCGCTACTGACGGCGTCGGAAGCGGCGCGGCGACGGGACGGCGGATCGTTTCCTTGCGGTAACCAAGCGAGCGCAAGATCGCCTCGAAATCTTCGCCCGAGCAGCCGACGATCGACATCATTTGCGAGTTCGCCTCGAACCCCTCGCGGAGGGCGCGCCCCTCGCGCGCTGTACGGATCTGTCCGGCCAGGCGTTCGAGCATGTCGATGCGGACGGCGCGCTCGCCCGACGGGCGATAGCCCGAAGCGTAGAAAAACTCGTGCGGAAAGTCCTTTGGCATGGCGAGTGACACAAGGCCCGCCTTCGGCGGCGGAAACTCTTCAGGCTGACGACCCGTCCACAACGCCCAGAGCATCGTCAGCATGCGGGCGGGGGCCGGCTTCAGTAACGAGGGCAGGTGAATCGTATATTCGCCAAAGCGTATGCCGAGGTTGCGCAGTTTGCCGCGTTCGTCCTGCGTCAGCGCCTTGATGTCGTCAGCTATCTGTGCGCGAGACATCGCGCCGAAATTCTCGACAAGCCGGTAGGCGACGCCGCGCGCGATGCCGGTCAGCCCAACGCCTTCCTGACCGTCGCTTGCGCGCTTCAGGGCGAGCAGTTCGTGCAGCAACGTTTCAACCCGCGCCGCGAAGAAATCCTGCAGCCGATCCTGAACGCGGCCGCGCAGGTTCGGGGGAATGGCGTCGAGCCCCTTGACGCGCAGCTCAGGGCGCAGCGGCGCCGGGCCTTTTGCCAGCGTCGCGACTGCGGATGAGCGCCAGTGAATGGCGCCGTCAGGCGTCAGGGAGAGTTCCGTTTCCGGAGCATTTGCGAGCGCAGCCGCGCGCACCGCCAGCACCGGGGCGAGGGCGCGCTCTGCGGCGTAGCGAACCTTGCGGGCTTCAACGCCCTTAGCCCGCGGATCGGGAAAGAACTCAAAACCCAAGAGGCGTCCGACAAACTGGCCCTCCACGATCACCTCACCATCCTCAGACACGCCCGCCAGCAGCGGCGCTTCATCGCGGAGCCGCTTCTGCAGAACTGACGTGCGCCGGTCCACGAACCGTTGCGTCAGTTTTTCGTGCAGCGCGTCAGACAGCGCATCTTCTATCGACCGGGTCTTCTCCTGCCAATAGGCGGCGTTTTGCACCCAACCGGCGCGATTGGAGAGATAGGTCCACGTGCGTACATGCGCGATGCGCGCCGATACCGCATCAATGTCGCCGTCAACGCGGTTGAGCGCTTCGACGCGCGGCTCAAGCCAGGCTTCAGCGACGCGGCCCGCATCGATGATCTGGTCATAGATGTCGGCGAGGAGGCGCGTGTGCTGGTCGAGCGCAATCTTGCGGAAATCCGGTATCTGGCAGACGTCCCACAGAAGTCCTGTTGCGGCGACGCTCGTCGCCCGGTCGCGGATTTCGGGAAATGAGGCGAGGCGTGACAGCGCCTCCTCGTCGTCATCGGGCCGCGCGCGCTGAAATTCCGGGCGCGGCGAGGCGCGATCGAGCGAGCGGCGCAACGCCGTCAGGCTGGCGAAATCGAGCACGTCCGAACGCCATTGCAGGGTCTCCACAGGATCGAACCGGTGGGCCTCGATCGCGGCGACAACGTCATCGTCCAGTGAGCGGCATGTGCCGGTGACGCCGAACGCGCCATCGCGGATGTGGCGGCCTGCGCGTCCGGCGATCTGGGCGAGTTCAT
>JBGTFV010000200.1:0-4332 GCA_041747095.1 Parvularculaceae bacterium | reverse complement strand
AACGGCTCGGGAAAATCGACGCTCCTGAAAATCGCCTCCGGCCGCGTCGAGGCTGACAAGGGGTCGCGCTTCGTCGACCCGTCGGCCCTCGTGGGTTATCTTGAACAAGAGCCCGACCTTTCAGGCTTCGCGACAGTCGGCGATTATGTCGAGGCCGGGCTAACGGCGCTCAGCCGCCCGCAAGAGCACCTGCGCATTCTCGCGGCCATCGGCCTTGAGCCCGAGCGGTCGACAGCGGCCCTTTCGGGGGGACAGGCGCGGCGCGCGGCGATCGCCCGAACGCTTTCCGGGCGCCCGAACATTCTCCTGCTCGACGAGCCGACCAACCATCTCGATCTGCCAGCCATCGAATGGCTGGAAAAACACCTCGCCTCATCCAACGCCGCGAGCGTCATTATCAGCCACGACCGGCGCTTTCTCGAAGCCGTCACAACACGGACGGTATGGATCGACCGCGGGGGCGCGCGCCAGCTCGACGCCGGCTTTGCCCATTTCGAGGCGTGGCGCGACAAAACTCTGGAAGAGGAAGAACAAGCGCAGCAAAAACTCGACCGCAAGATCGTGCGCGAAGAACATTGGGTGCGTTATGGCGTAACCGCGCGCCGCAAGCGCAACGTCCGCCGGATGGAAGAACTGAGCGCCCTCAGGCAGTCGCGGCGGGAGGCCCGCCGGGCTCCGGGCGCCGTACAATTCGCCGCTGTCGAGTCCGGCTCATCCGGCAAGCGCGTCATTGTCGCCGAAAAAATTTCCAAACGGTTCGGCGACGAGGCTGTTGTTGAGGATTTCTCAATCGAGATCGGCCGGGGCGACCGGATCGGACTCGTTGGCCCAAATGGCGCCGGCAAGACGACGTTGCTCCGACTGCTGACGGGCGAACTGGCGCCGGATGCGGGCGCCGTCCGCCTCGGCGCTGCGCTCGATATTGTCAAGCTGGACCAGCAGCGCGCAACGCTTGAACCAGGCATGCGTCTTGTCGATGCGATTACGGATGGTCGCGGCGACTGGGTGACGCTCGGCGATGAGCGCCGGCATGTCGCAAGCTATCTTGAGGATTTCCTGTTCGCGCCGGAGCAATGGCGCTCGCCCGTCGGCGCGCTGTCGGGCGGCGAGCGCGGACGGCTGGTGCTCGCTGTCGCCTTGGCAAAACCGTCGAACCTTCTCGTGCTTGATGAGCCAACAAACGACCTCGATCTCGAAACGCTGGATCTCCTGCAGGAACGGCTGTCGCTCTATTCGGGCACGTTGCTTCTGGTCAGTCACGACCGGGCGTTCCTCGATCAGTTGACGACGTCGATCGTCGCACCCGCACCGGAAGGCGGCGGGCGCTGGATGGAATATGTCGGCGGCTATGACGACATGGTGCGCCAGCGCGGCGCGGCCCCTGCCGCCAAATCTCGCGAGGCGGCGCCGGATGCGCGCAGCGCGGCAGTCTCTGCAAGTGCCGCTGAAGCATCCCCGGCCGGCCAGCGCCTGAAACTGTCGTACAAGGAGAAATTTGCGCTTGAGCAATTGCCTGCGCGCATCGCCAGCCTTGAGACAAGTATCGCTGCGGCGCGCGCGCGCCTTGCCGATCCAGGGCTTTTCAGCCGCGATGCGAAAGCGTTTGCCGCCGCGACAGCCGAACTTGAAAAGCTTACGCGCGACCTCGCTGCCGCCGAAGAAGAATGGCTGGCGCTCGAAATGAAGCGGGAAGCGATCGAGCGATAACAATCGCCGGCTCTCGGGTGCGCGCGCTTATAACCCTGTTACGGAAATCCGTACATTTGTTACAGTCCATGTAAATGCGTTGACTGAAACAGTGGCGCAGGCGATCCTACCCGTAATTGCGTGCATACGTTGTCGTCTAGTCGTCTGACCATCAAAGGAAATATACAGGGACACTATGTGTCAAGTCTGTGACGCCGTCGCCGCAATGAATACTGCAAGCGACCCGTGCCTGTGTGGCGCGCCAAAAACTCTCGCCGCCTATTCCCGCATCGATGCAGATTTAAGACGACGGGAATTTCTCGGCGGCGCGAGCGCCGTGCTCGGAATGTTCGCCGGCTTTGGCCTGGCGCCTCGCAAGAGTTGGGCGCAGACGCCGGGCCGACCCATTCTGCTGACCAATCTCCGGCTCTTCGATGGAACGCGGCTCGCTGTGCGCGAGGGTGTGGATATTCTGATTGAGGGCGAGCGCATTTCCGCCCTGCCGACTGTCGGTCAGGGCCCGGCCGACGCGGAGCGGATAGACTGCGGCGGGCGCACGGTCATCCCCGGTCTCATCGACATGCATTTCCACATCACCCTCGCCGGCGTAAGCGAACTCGCCGCACTCGCGGGCGACACTGCGTTCGTCCATCTCGTTTCGGGGCAGGTTGCGGGCGCCATGCTGATGCAAGGCTTCACGTCCCTGCGCGATGTTGGCGGTCCTGCATTTGCCCTTAAAATGGCGATTGATCGAGGGATCCTTCCCGGTCCGCGCATATTCCCCTCCGGCGCTGCGCTTTCGCAGACCTCCGGGCATGGCGACTTCCGGATGGTGCACGAACTGCCGCGCATGCCGTCGACACCGGCACATCGCGTCGAGACTGAGGGCGTCAATGTAATTGCCGACGGCGTGCCGGAGGTGCTGCGGCGCACGCGCGAGCAGCTCATGAAAGGCGCGAGCCAGATCAAGATCATGGCGGGCGGCGGCGTATCCTCGCTCTATGACCCGCTCGACACGGTGCAATACACGCTTGAGGAGATGCGCTCGGCGGTTCAGGCGGCCGCAGACTGGGGCACTTATGTATGCGCCCACGTCTACACGCCGGCAGGCATTGAGCGCTGTCTCCAAGCCGGCGTAAAATCTATCGAACACGGTCAGCTTGCGGATCAACGGACTGTGAAGCGCATGGCCGACGCTGGCGTATGGTGGTCTATCCAGCCTTTTCTCGATGACGAAGACGCCAATCCGAAGTCGAATCCAGCCCAGCGCGCCAAGCAGCTTGAAGTCGCCCAAGGCACCGAACGCGCGTTCGAACTCGCCTCGCGGTACCCGGTCAAGATGGCTTTTGGCACCGATACGCTGTTCAGCCCCGGCAATTTTGACAAAGGGGGGCGCCAGCTCGCGAAATTTGCACGCTTCATGCCGCCGATGAAGGCCCTGCATCTGGCAACCGGCGCCGCCGGAGACCTGCTGGCGCTGTCTGGTCCGCGCGCGCCCTATGATGGGGCGCTTGGCGTCATCAAGCCCGGCGCGTTCGCCGACTTGCTTGTTGTCGATGGCGATCCAGCCGCCGGACTCGATTGGCTTGGCGATTACGAGTCCAATCTGCGCGTGATCATGAAGGGCGGCCGGATCTACAAGAACAAGCTGTCGTAATTTAGTTCTGCAACCAGGCATTGAGGCGTATAGGCGTCAGACTGGCGCGATTGCGCTCATCTCTCCGTAAGCGTAACGTTCCGCAGGTTACGGTAGGAGCGGTTGGATATGCCGGAACGCACCATCTCGCGTCGCCAGCTCATGCGCGCTGGCGTTGTTGTGTCGGCCGCCAGCGCCGCGTCCGCGGCTGCGAGCCCGATCCTGACGCCGCGCGTGACCGAGGGCCCATTCTATCCGAATACACCGCAGGCGGACAAAGATCTGGACCTGACGCGTATCGAAGGGCGCGACGGGCGCGCCGAAGGGGACATCGCCTGGGTTGAGGGACAGGTTTTCGGATCGGATGGCGCGCCGCTCGAAGGCGCCGTCGTTGACGTCTGGCAGGCAAACGCAGCGGGACGTTACGCCCATGAGAGAGATCCAAACCCTGCGCCGCTCGACCCGAATTTTCAGGGCTGGGCCATCGTTACGACAGATGCGGACGGGAAATACCGGTTCAAGACCATCATCCCGGGCGCGTACCCCGCCACGAAAACATGGACGCGGCCGCCGCACATCCATTTCAAGGTAAGCCGCCGCGGCTATCACGAGATCATTACGCAGATGTTCTTTCCCGGCCATCCGCTCAATGCGCCCGACCGATTGCTGCGCGCCATCCCCGAGAACGTACGATCGAGCGTGATCGCGAAACTCGAAACGGTGACGGATGACGCCGACACGAGCGTTCTCTATCGTTTCGATGTGGCGCTGAAGGAAGTTGCCGGCTAGCGCCTCAGTCGGCCGCAGGTTCGATCAAGTCCCATCTGACCCCGTAAAGATCAGCGAACACGCAAACGACGCCATACGCCTCGCGCCTTGGCTCTTCCAGAAAGCGCACGCCTGCATGAACCATCGCGGCATGCGAGGCTTTAAAATTATCCGTTTCGAGAAAATAAGCGACGCGCCCGCCCGCGGCTTTGCCAATTGCGTCCTTCTGCCGGCCATCCGAC
>JBGTFV010000199.1:0-2304 GCA_041747095.1 Parvularculaceae bacterium | reverse complement strand
CCCTCAAGTAGAGCCGCGGACAGATGTTCCGATCGCATCTCGGCGCTGTCGCACCCGTCTCTGGCCCGAAGCGCGCACGCCTTTGGCCAGTTCCGGGCTCCCGCTCGGCGCGCCGGCCCGGAAAGGGCGACGCGACTAGGGGAAAGCGCCTGCGATGGAGAATAAAGGGGCGCACCCCGACAAACGGAGCCCGTCGCAACCGCTGCGGTGCATGTGGACGCTCGCGCGACGAAAAGCAAGAACTATTGCGTCGCCAGATGGTTAACGCGGTGTCCGCCGGGCGAAGGTTCGCCCCGCACGAAGCCTAGCCGACGAACGCCTTCTCGACGACGAATTGGCCGGGCGCGGCGTTGGAGCCTTCGACAAGGCCGGCCGCCTCAACGAGCGCCTTGGTGTCGGCGAGCATCTGCATCGAGCCGCAGATCATCACCCGGTCGCTCGCGGGGTTGAAAGGCTGAACGCCGAGATCAGCGAACAAGGCGCCCGTCTCGATCAGGGTTGTAATCCGCCCCATGCGCGCGGAAGACTCGCGCGTCGTCGTTGGGTGATAGACAAACTTGTGGGCGAACTCGCCAACGAGCGGATCGTCCTTCAGGCCGTCAGCCAGGCCTTTCGAATAGGCGAGGTCGGCGAGGTTGCGGCAGGTGTGCGTGAGGATCACCTGATCGAAGCGCTCATAGGTCTCCGGCTCGCGCATGATCGAGGCGAACGGCGCAACGCCGGTGCCGGTCGACAACAGCCAGAGCCGCGCGCCGGGCAGCAGGGCGTCAAGCACCAGCGTACCGGTTGGTTTCTTGCCGAGGAGGACATGCTGGCCGATTTCGATGTGCTGTAAGCGCGAGGTGAGCGGCCCGTCCTGCACCTTGATCGAATAAAGTTCGATCTCCTCGTCCCAGGCGGGGCTTGCGACGGAGTACGCGCGCAGGAGCGGCTTGCCGTCAACCATCAGGCCAGCCATCACAAACTCGCCCGAGCGGAAACGGAATGACGGCGGCCGCGTCACGCGCAGCGAAAAAAGCTCGTCCGTCCAGTGACGCACGAACGTGACCGTCTCGGCGGTCACGGTCTTGGGCAGGGTTTCAGCGTCGTATCCCAAATCGCTCTCCAACATGGCTCTGGCGCGTTTCCGGACCCGATCGATCGGGTTACGCGCCAGACAAGACGGTCGAATGTTCCGCTTTCCGCCCCTAGATAACGGGCGACGCGCGGAATGGAAGGGGGCGGCGACTCACGAATTGTCGCCGATTGATCAGATTTCCTGATGCAAACCGATTTTCGCGTCAGCCGTTTGGAGGGGTGCGCGCGGCGGCGTCGGCGGGCGCGGGACAGTACGCGCCGGCGAGGATCCGTCCTGCATTCGCTTCCTGGATGAGCAGGGCGCAGCCGTAACCTTCGGCGGGCGCGGGGGCTGCGATGGTCCACGGCGCCTTCGCGTCACGGGGGAAAATTTTGACGTCCATGACGTTGTTGACCTCCGGCAGCGTGCGGCCCTTGTTCTCGCCGGCCGGCACTTCGGTGATCGCCGCCCGCATGAAGGACACCAAAAGCGCCTCCGTTCCGACGGGCGCATCATAAACCCGGAAGTCGGGCGCGCCATCGACGAGGCGCGCCATGATGCGCGGCTGGGGAGATTCCGTCGGCCGAACGGCGTCAATCAGCGCCGCTACGTCATCCCGGCGCGAGCCGATTGCCTCGGCAACGCCGTCGACCACAATTTGGGGCGTGTAAACGGTCGAGCGGCGGCGGATGCGCAAATTGTAGGCTGACTGGCGACTGGTGTAGCTCGGGTCGGAATAAGGGTCCCGCCAGCGCCCGTCGGACCCGGCCGGCAGGTTGTTCCAGTAATCGACATGCCAATAGAGCGCGACGACGTCGGGGCGGCGGGCGAATTCCGCCAGCGCCTCAGCAGCATGCGGACAGGAAGAACAGCTCTGCGAGCCGAACAGTTCGACGACCACAGGCGGCTGGTCAGCGCGCCGCGGCTCCATCTCTCCAGCGCTGGCCGGCACGGCGGCATGAGCGACCGCAAGCGCCACGCCAAATGGGATAGAGAACAATTTCAGCATCAAACCACCGGGAGGGATCAATACCCCGAAAGTAACATTGCCTCTGCGCCCGCCTTAAGCAACGCAACTCCTATCACGTCGCTGCGACCGGCCCTGCGGCGTTTAATCCGGTTAATCGCGCCTTACCCCACATTCTCCGTCGTTGAGGGCCCGGCCGGCGTCTGCAAGCGCGGCGTGGGCGGCGGCGGTTCGGTCGGTTGCGATGACGTTGACGCCCGTCGCGGCGATTTGGGCGTAG
>JBGTFV010000198.1:0-2186 GCA_041747095.1 Parvularculaceae bacterium | reverse complement strand
GCCGTCAGCGCGTCGCCGTCCGACAGCGCAACAGTCGCGGCGCCGCCAGCATAGCTGACGCCCGTGCGGCGGGCTGGCGCGCGCAGAAGGATCTCTGGCGTCCGCCCGAGCTGATCATAAATCGCCTGCCTGAGAACCCTGTTCTCGACGATCCACCCGAGGGCGTGGTCGCGTCCCAGATTGCGGCCCAATTCGCGTCCATCGAACCGCAGGAAATTCGGGGCGACGCTACCCATATGAAATCGGCTCGCGCCGCGACCATCCGTGACGAGAATATCCCGAATAGGCTCAGCGGCCGCCTCAATCGCCGTCCACAGGCCAAGTCGCTTGAACACGCGGGCGCTGGCGTAGGCGATGGCGGTTGTGCGCCCGTCAAAAGCTTGATCCGTCAGGTGGCCGGGCGACTGTCCGTCGACAAGGGCTACAGAAAGCCCGCTGTTGTGTAAGGCGAGCGCGCATACACCGCCGGCGAGGCCGCCGCCGACGATAAGGGCGTCAAAAGCAGGATCCTTCGACATGGCGGTCTTATCGGGCCCCGTGGCGCCCCCGTCCAGACCGTCTCGCCTGGTTGCGGCGTTAGGCCCGCATCGGGCCAGTTTTCGACGGTGCTGTAGTGGGGGCTGGCGGCGCCGATCGCTTGGCGCGGCTTTGCGTTTCATGCTTCAGTCGTCCGCTGCAGCGCAAAAAGAGGGGTTGCCGTGAAGGTTCAGAAGGGCGTTGGGCGCCGACCAAAGGCAGTGGCGATGGCGGGGGTGGTTGCAGGCGTCATGGCCCTGTCGGTATGGCCGGCCGCCGCTCAGACGGCGACGGCGGCAGGCGATCTCGCCTCCGGCGCTGAAGCGACGTTCGTATTTAACACGCTTCTCTTCCTCATCGGGGGCATGGTCGTCATGTTCATGGCGGCCGGATTCTGCATGCTTGAAGTTGGTCTCGTGCGCGCGAAAAATGCGGCGACCATCTGCCTGAAGAATATCGCTATCTATTCCATCGCCGGCGTGATGGTCTGGCTGACTGGGTACAATCTCATTTACGCGATTGAGCCGGGCGGCCTGCTTGGGACGATCAGCCTCTGGAGCGCTGACGATCAGGACCCCGCCGCGACCGGGTACGCAGCCTCCGCAGACTGGTTCTTCCAGATGGCGTTCGTGGCGACGGCGGCATCGATTATTTCGGGCACGCTGGCTGAGCGGAGCCGATTGCCCGCGTTCCTGATCTTCACCGCGCTGCTGACGGGGTTCATCTATCCAATCGTCGCCTCGTGGGTCTGGGGCAAGGGGTACCTTGCGGCGGCGTGGAGTTTCACCGACTTCGCCGGGTCGACGCTCGTGCACTCGACGGGCGGCTGGGCCGCGCTCGCAGGGGCGCTGGTTTTGGGTCCGCGCCGGGGAAAATATGTCGGCAAGAACGTCGCGCCCGTGCCGGGATCTTCGCTGCCGCTGGCGACGCTCGGGACCTTCATCCTCTGGCTCGGCTGGTTCGGATTTAACGGCGGCTCGCAATTGGCGCTCGGTACGATCGACGACGCGATCTCGGTCGCCAAGGTGATCGTCAATACGAACATGGCCGCCTGCGGCGGCGTGCTTGCAGCGATGACGATGACCGCATTCGTTTATCGCAAGGTCGATCTCACCATCGTGCTCAACGGCGCCATTGGCGGACTTGTCTCGATCACCGCAGAGCCGCTCGCGCCCGCGATCTGGCAGGCGGTGCTGATCGGCGCTTTCGGCGGCGTTATCGTAACAATTGCGATTCCTCTGCTTGATCGGCTGAAAATCGACGATGTGGTTGGCGCTATCCCGGCGCATTTGTTGTGCGGCATCTGGGGCACGATGATCGTGCCATGGACAAACAGCGGCGCGAGCCTCATCGGTCAGTTCGTAGGCGTCTTAATGATCGGCGGTTTCGTCTTCACCATCAGCCTGCTGATCTGGACGGCGCTGCGTTATTCGATTGGTCTTCGCGCCAGCGCCGAACACGAACAGATCGGCCTCGACCGGGCCGATCTTGGTCTTGAGGCCTACCCTGAGTTCACCAAGAGCTAGGAGGCAAGCAGCGCTGGGCGAAATGGTAAAAGCGCGTTAACCCTTTTTTGCCGTCCGCATGGCAATTTCGGCGCAGCGCCGGGGCGCATGCGCCGGCCACCCATACGCCGCCGGGAGACCTGACGATGCCGCCTCGATCGACGT
>JBGTFV010000197.1:0-7440 GCA_041747095.1 Parvularculaceae bacterium | reverse complement strand
TGCGCTCCTTGCGCTCTCGTCGAACTATGTTGCTGCGGGGCTGCTCGCCTTCACGATCTTCTTCTATGTCGCCGTTTATTCCATGTGGCTGAAGCGCACGACGCCGCAGAACATCGTCATTGGCGGGGCAGCAGGCGCGCTGCCGCCGGTGGTGGCCTGGGCCGCGATCTCGGGCGCTGCGCCCATCGAAGCTTGGGTCCTTTTCTTGATCATCTTTCTCTGGACGCCGCCGCACTTCTGGGCGCTCGCGCTTTTTCGCGAGGGCGATTATGCCCGCGCCGGCGTGCCGATGATGCCGAACGTGGCGGGCGAGGCGTCGACCCGCAATCAGATCGTGTTTTACTCGGCGTTGCTGGTTGTCGCGGGCTTTGCGCCTTTCGCTGTCGGCATGGCCGGGTTGGCCTATCTGCTCGTCAGTTTAGCGCTCGGCGTTCAGTTCATGCGCCTTGCCTGGCGCGTGCGAACCGCTCCGATGACGGATAAAAACGCGCCGAAGGCGCTATTCCGGTTTTCAATACTTTATCTATTCGCGCTGTTCGCCATCATTCTGATTGAAGACGTCGCGCAGATAGGCATGAGGGCGTTCGGAAATGGCTGATGGCGCACCAAATCCTCCCAAGCCGGGCGACGCCGCAGAGGCCGCGCCGCGCGCTCCCGATGTTGCCCGACGTCGTCGCCAGCGCAATCTCGCGCTCGCTGTGTGCCTCGCGGCGTTCATCATCCTTGTCTACCTTGTCACGATATTGCGGATCGGCGGATCGCTTGCCAACCGAACCTTCTGAGCGTTGTTTGTCAGGAAATATCCCGTTCAATGACCCATATCGCCGAGTCCCTCATCGATCGTAACCGCCGCACGGCGCTGATCGTCGCCTGTGTTGTTGCGGGCATGGTGGGGCTGTCGTTCGCGGCGGTGCCGCTCTATCGCGCGTTCTGTCAGATCACAGGTTGGGGCGGCACGACGCAAAAGGCAGAAGTTGCGCCGGATGTGCAACGCGTTCTTTCTCGCAAGATGACCGTCAGGTTCGAATCTAGCGTCGGGCGGGGCCTCGACTGGCGGTTCAAGCCCCAGCAGGTCTCGCAGACGCTGCGTATCGGCGAGACTGGCCTTGCCTTCTATACGGCCGAGAACCTTTCCTCCGTACCGGTCAAGGGCATGGCGACCTTTAACGTACAGCCGGCCAAGGCCGGCGCGTTTTTCGCCAAGATCGAATGTTTCTGCTTCACCGAGCAGGTCCTCCAGCCGGGCGAGAAGATTGAAATGCCCGTGACCTATTTTGTCGATCCGTCGCTAGGCGACGACCGCAATCTCGACGACGTCGAAACGATCACGTTGAGCTACACGTTCTTCCCCTATGAGAACTAATTTTCCCTATGAGAACCGACCGCGCCGATGACAGGGATTGTCGCACCGCTTACCCCCTGAAGGACTTGGAAACGGAACGCATCCGCGCGTATAGACGGGCGCATTAATTCGATCGCGAGGCATTCCCATGGCTGGGACCGAAGTCAAACACCAATACCATCTCGTCAATCCATCGCCGTGGCCGTTCGTCGGCTCGGTCGCCGCTGCGGTCATGATGATCGGCGCGGTGGTTTGGATGCGCTCCGGCCCGAATGACGCTGGCTTGGTTCTGGGCGCATTCAAGCCCGACGGCACGCCGTCCTTCGCGCTGAAGGGTAACTGGATGTTCTTCCTCGGTCTCGCCGGCGTGCTGACGACCATGGCTGGATGGTGGCGCGACGTCATTCAGGAAAGCCTCAAGGGCGAAAACACCTCAACTGTCGTGCGTCTTGGCTTGCGCTACGGCATGGTGCTTTTCATCGGCTCCGAGGTGATGTTCTTCGCGGCATGGTTCTGGGCGTTCTTTGGAGCGGCGCTATTCCCCGGCGCAGGCGATCCCGTCATTCTCGCCGACGGCGCGCAGATGCTGAACGCCAATGGCGACCCCGCCTTTTACGGCAATGACGGCCGCGTTCATGCGACCGGCGGCCAGTGGCCTCCCGTTGGCGTCGAACCGCTCGATGCGTGGGGGCTGCCGCTGCTGAACACGCTCATTCTTCTTTTGTCCGGCACGACGGTCACGTGGGCTCACCATGCGGTCCAGCACGGCGACCAGAAAGGCCTCGTCAACGGTCTGATTCTGACCATTGTGCTCGGCGTCCTGTTCAGCTCTCTGCAGGCGGTCGAATATTACGAGGCCATTGAATACGGAATGTTCCAGTTTTCGGGCGGAGGTATCTACGGCGCCGCCTTCTTTATGGCGACGGGCTTCCACGGCCTGCATGTCATCATCGGCACTATCTTCCTTGCGGTCTGCCTATTCCGCGCGCGCGCCGGACATTTCACGGCCGAACGGCATTTCGGCTTTGAAGCGGCAGCCTGGTACTGGCACTTCGTTGACGTGGTCTGGCTGTTCCTGTTCGCCTTCATTTATGTTCTGGGTAATCAGGGCCTCCTCAGTTAACGACGAGAAAGCGAACGGCGGTCATGACGTATTATCCGCCGGTATCGCCCTACCGGGTCGGGCTTTCCGGTAAATGCCCGCGCTGCGGACAGGGCGATCTCTTCGGAACGTTCCTTGGGCTGAAGGATAATTGCGCCGTCTGCGGCCTCGACTACGCCAAGGCTGACGCTGGCGACGGCCCGGCTGTGTTTGTCATGTTCATCGTCGGTTTCATCGCTGTAGCGGCAGTCTTCATCGCGCGTTTCATGCTCTACGCGCCGATCTGGCTGGCGCTCGGCGCGTCAAGCGCGCTCGCGGTTTTCCTGACGCTTGTTTTGCTGCGCCCGTTCAAGGCGACGCTGATCGCCTTGCAATATCGGAACAAGGCGGCCGAAGGGCGCCTCAACGATCGAGCGGATGTTCCTGTCAGCGGCAATGGGGAGCGCCGGCCGTGACGTGGCGTTTTCAGCCTGTACTGACGCTCGCCTTCCTGATGGCGCTCGCCATCCTGATTGGGCTTGGCGCGTGGCAGTTACAGCGGCGCGAGTGGAAGCGCGACCTCCTTGCCGATGTCGAGGCGCGCATCGCCGCCGATCCGATTCCCTTTGAGGCGGCCGCCGCCCGCGCCGCCGCAGGCGAGAACGTCGATTATACGCCCGTCAGCCTGCGCGGCGCGTTTCGCCATGATCGTGAGGCGCTTGTCTTCGGCTCCTATGAGGGAGCGGCCGGCGTCTATGTCTTCACGCCCGTCGAGCCGGATGGCGGGCGCAATACATTCGTATACGTCAATCGCGGGTTTGCGCCGCAGCGCGCGCGGGAGGCGGCATTGAGAAGCGATGCCGCCGTCGAGGGCTCTGTCGAGATCATTGGCCTGTTCCGTTCGCCGGAGCGCCCGCGCGGCGTCGAGGCGCTGTTCCGCAGCACGGCCCAGAGCGCTGACGGATTATGGCAGGTGCGCGACCCGGCGCGCTTCGCGGCGAGCGAGGGGATCGCCGCTCCGGAGTGGTATATCGACAGCTTCGGACGAGAAAACCCGGCGAGCGTGCCTGAAGGCGGCGTGACCCGGCTGGAATTTCCCAACCGCCATACCGAATATGCGCTGACCTGGTTTGGCCTTGCCGGCGCTCTGGTCGGCGTCTTCCTCGCTTTCTCGCGGCGACGCCAGGACTGACCGTTTCGAGCGCTTGCCAGCAAACTCCTGACTGATAGGCTAAGAAGCGGAGAGCAATCGCGGCTCCCTTGCCGCACATCGTCTGTGGGGAGACGATATGAATTTGACGCCGCTGCTGGAAGCATCATGGGTTGTGCAAGTCCACGCATTCGCCGCCATGGCGGGGTTTGTCTTGGGGTTAGTCCAGCTGATCGCCCCCAAGGGAACGCTGCCCCATCGCGCGCTGGGCGTCGTCTGGATAGGGATCATGTCAATTGTCGCCGGCACGTCGATATTCATTTATCGCGAAATCGAACCGGGCGAACCTTTCTGGGCGCGCTATTCGTTTATTCATATCTTCACGATCGTGACGATATTCGGAATTGTCTCCGGCATTCTGATCCTTCTGCGCGGCGGCCCCTCGCTTAAGCGGCACGCTTGGCCTTTCATCAGCGTGTTCATCGGCGGGCTTGTTATCGCCGGGGGGTTCGCCTTTGCGCCGGGCCGCCTGATGCATGAGGTCGTTTTTGGCGGGTAACCTAACGCTCTGTTAGTTTGAACTCGATGCGCCGGTTCTGCGCGAGCGCCGCGGCTGAGGCGCCGGATACGATCGGACTATCCGCACCCGACCCCGTGGCGAGGATGCGGTTCGCGGGCACCCCGCGTCCCTTGAGATACTCTGCAACGGCAATCGCGCGTTGGGCGGAGAGTTCCAGATTGCTGCGATAGATGGCAAGACAAGCCGGCCCTAGCGGCGTTGCGTCGGCGTGACCGTCGATACGCAGCACCCAGTTCACCTCCGCCGGAATCTGCTGGCGTATTTCGAGTAGCGCGGTCGCCAGCTTGTCGAGATCAAGCCGGCCTGCTTCGCCGATTGCGGCCGAGCATGAGCCGAACAGGATGTCGCTTTCAAACACGAAGCGGTCGCCGACGACGCGAATATCTGAGCGATCGCCAAGCGCTTTACGCAATGCTTCGAAGAACCGTGAACGGACTTCCTGCAACTCCTGCACCTTTTGAGCCAGTGCAGCGTTAAGGCGCTGTGAGAGATTTTCGATCTGGGCGTTCTGTTCGCGGTCCTTTGCCTCGGCCGCGTCGAGCGCTTCCTGCAGGCTCGCCAATTGCTGTCGAAGCGCGGCGAGCTGGGCGTTGAGCGTGGCGATTTGCGATTTCTGGTCCTCGGTCAACGCCTTTTCCGCCTTGAGTTCCTCCGCTGACGCCGCAACCGCCGAGCCGAGCGCGGCAAGCTCTGCCTCGCGCGTTGCAATTGTCTCCTGCAGGGCGAGCAGGCGCGTTTCCAATTCGGTTTTTTCTGCGCGGGCAAGACCAAGCTGTTCGGCCAGCGCATCAAGGCGCGCAGTCAGGCGGGCAAGCTCGGAATCTTTCGTGGCGAGTTCGTCTTTCACCGATACAAGGCGTTCGCCGAGATAGAATTGCGCGACGACGAAGATCGACAGAACGAACATCAAGACAAGGAGCAGCGTCGACAGTCCGTCGACAAAACCTGGCCATATATTGGCTCCATCGCCGCCGCGCCCGCGCCGGGGCATCGCTCTACTCCTTGCCGCTGGCGCGGATCAGGGTCCGGTTGAGCGCGCGTATTTCCTCGCGAAGCTCCGCGTTATGCCCCGCCTGAGCCTTGATGTGCGCTTCGGTATTTGCGGCGAGCGCAGTTTCCAGCGCGGCGATAGCGGCGCCCAGATCGCTGGGGCCAAAATCCTCAGCCCCCGCTGCATACGTCGCCTCGCCGCGCGAGGTGGCGCGCGCGGTGTCGGTCATGCCGGCGAGCCAGTCCTCAAGGTCGGTATAAAAGCGCCCCTGCGCCTGGCCCGCCTGCAGGTCGAGAAAGCCGACGATCAGCGACCCGCCGAGGCCGAAGAGCGAGGACGAGAAGGCCGTGCCCATGCCGGAGAGCGGCGCCGACAAATTGGTAATCAGTTGCGATACGGCGTCTTCGGCTGCGGTGGCGGTAAGGCCCGTAATCGTATTGGCGACGGCGTTCACTGTTTCGAGCAAACCCCAGAACGTGCCGAGCAGGCCGAGAAATACGAGGAGGTTGCCGATGTAGCGGCCCATCTCGCGTCCTTCGTCCATCCGCGTGCCAATGGAATCGAGCATGGCGCGAGTCGACTCGGGGCTTAGCCGCCCCCCGCGCTCGTCGGCGTCGGTCAGGAGTTTCGACATCGCGTTGATGAGGCTCGGCGGGCGGGGCAGGCGAGCTCGCCGCGGGTCGACGCTTTCCCGGAAGCTTTCGACCCATTTGACCGCGGGCGAGACGACGCCCGCTTGCCGCAGATGATAAACGACGCCAATTGCAAGCACAGCGAGGATTAGGCCGTTCAGCGCCGGGTTAGCGTTGAAGGAGTCGATGAGGAGCGTCGTTGGTTGCGGGCTGTAGGGCGACAGGTAAAAGACCAGCGCCGCCACCGCCGCCAGAAACAATATCATGTTTACAATGTAGCCGCCCGGCCGGTTGAACTTCACCGACCGCTCAAGCGTTCTCGCCATCCCGCCACTCCCGTCCGTCAAGCGCGCGTCGCCCGGCGCGCATCGGGGAAGCTTAGGTTATATTCGCCGCTACGTGAACGCCGCACCTGTTGCGGCCGTGCCCGCCGCTGCGCCGCCGGCGGGTAAGCGCACATTGTGCGACTTTTTTGATTGGCGGTTCGTTTGAGAAGCAAAATGAATGAGCGCAAATAATGCGCTAACTGGGCGCATATTTTGCGCTTTTTGATTGACTGCGGCTTTAAATATGACATTCTGATGACAGTTAAATGACGGGCGGATGACAGTCCGGCTAACTCAAGGGAGAAATGAAAATGAAGACCATGAAGCTCGCGATGGGTGGGCTCGCCGCCGCGGCGATGGTGTTCGGGGCCGCATTCGCGGCGGATTTCGGGCCAATGCCGGCGAACTATGAAGGCGCGGCGTCGCAGTACATATCCACGCGCCTGGTCGATCCGCGCAGCGCGCGTTATCAGGTCGTTGGACAGCCGTACAAAGTGTATGCCGACATTGGCGGCTATCAGGGCTTGCCGGCTTGGGCGGTCGATATACGCGTCAAGGCGCGGATGCCGTCAGGCCAGCATGGCAACTACCAGCGCTATACGGTGATCTTCGTCAACGGGCAGCCGGTGGCTCTGCGGGAGGATATCCGGCGGATGGCGCGCCTTTAAGGCTCGCTCCATCCTGCTGACAGACGAGACGCCGCTCCCGCAAGGGGGCGGCGTTTGCGTGTTCGCCGCGCCCTTGCGTCATTCCGGAAAAGGGCGCAGAGCCTGACGCGAAATTTTGCGCCGCAGAAATCACGCCCGCGGCGCATTATGCTATGGCGTGCTTGCTGGACTTATACCCACAGCCTTGGCGCCGCCCCTTTCCTGACAGGACCGCTTCCGCATGACCGCTCTGCGCAACATCGCCATCATCGCCCACGTCGACCACGGCAAAACGACGCTCGTCGATGAAATGCTGCGCCAGTCCGGCGCGGTGCGCGCCAACACCGAAATGGCCGAGCGCGCGATGGACTCAAACGACATCGAGCGCGAGCGCGGCATCACCATTCTCGCCAAATGCACCTCGGTGCTATGGGAGAAATCGAACCCGCCCATCCGCCTGAACATCGTCGACACGCCGGGTCATGCTGATTTCGGCGGCGAGGTCGAGCGCATCCTGTCGATGGTCGACGGCTGTCTGTTGCTGATCGACGCTTCTGAAGGCCCGATGCCGCAAACGAAATTCGTGCTGTCAAAGGCGTTGGCACTTGGCCTCAAACCCATCCTTGTGCTGAACAAAGTCGACCGGCCGACGGCTGATCCCGACGAGGCGCTGAACCTTGCCTTTGATCTC
>JBGTFV010000196.1:0-2064 GCA_041747095.1 Parvularculaceae bacterium | reverse complement strand
CGCCTTCCCCAACCGCTGCATCATAACCGCCTGGAGTTTCGACGATGAAGGCGTGCGCGCCTGCGGCTTTTGCCGCCGCCGCGACATCCGCGACGCCGGCGCCCATCCGTCCGGCGGCGATGTTCGCCCGGATCGTATCGTCGAAAAGCACCGCACCCTGATCGACGATGGCGATCGTCGCACGCAGGGAAGCGATGCGGACGTCCTTGATATCTTGCCCGTCGATTGCGATCGCGCCTGCATCCGGCTCATAGAACCGCAGGAGCAGGTTCATGAGCGTTGATTTGCCAGAGCCTGATTCACCGACAATCGCCAGCGTCTTGCCGGCCGGCGCATCCAGCGTGAAGTCGCGCAGCGCCGCGCCCCCGCCCGGATAGGCGAACGACACGCCCCGGAAGGAGATCGCGCCACCGTCGACTTTCAAGTCAGCAGCGCCGGGTCGGTCCGCGATTGCGGGAACCGCATCAATGAGATCAAGCATACGCTCGAACGCGCCAAAGCCTTCCTGCGCGGCGGCGTTGAGCGTCGATAGCCCGCGCGCTGGTTGCGAAAGCAACAGAAGCGCAATGATGAACGAGATGAATTGCGTCGGTTCTAGCGCGCCGGCGGAAATGCGTGCGACGGCGGCGGCGATCACAATGGCGATGGCGACCGCGCCAACCATGAAGATGAAGGGCTCATTCAATGATCGAAGGCGCGCAACGCGATCAAGAAGGAGCCGGCGCGCCTCGAACGCCGCAGCCGCCTTTTCCCGCGCGGAATTTTCAAGGCCAAAGGCCCTGATGGTGCGCCCGGCGCTCACGGCTTCTGCGCCGAGCGAGGCGATTTGGCCCGTCTGCGACTGGGCGGCCGCCGATTGCCGGCGCAAAAATTTGCCGATGGCCGCCACGGGCCAGCCAATCACAGCGTAGACTGCGAGAACGATCAGGAACAGCGCCCAGTCATACCATAAAAGGACGAGGCAGAGGCCAATGAGGGTCAGGGCATCTCTGGCGGCGCTGGCCGCCCGCGTCAACGTCTCGCGCAACACGCTTGCGTCATTCGTCAGCCGTCCGACGATCTGTCCACCGCCAAAGGCGCGTAAATGCGCATCGTCGATGGCGACAAGCTTTGCGAACATGTCGTTCTGAAGGTCGCGCAGCGCGCCTAGCGCCGCGTGCGCGCTCAGCCGCGCCTGCGCATATTGTGCGAGGGCGTTGACGGCGCCGAGCGCGACGACAATCAGTGGCCCCCACAGCCCGACATTTCCCGTTGGCAGGAACGGCGCGGGGGCCGATCCTGTCAACGCTTTGTTAATCCATTCGACGCCCGCCGGGATGGCGCTCGCCGATGCGGCGTAGAGCGCCATCGCGCATAGGGCGAGGAACAGGCTGCCAGCGTAGCGCGCCAGATAATCGCGCCAAAGCCGCCCGGCCAACTGCAACGAGGAGCCCTGTCGCATTTTGCGCTGGTCTGGAACGCCTGAGGAGCGGTTGTCGGAAGCTGCGTCGATGGTCAAAACCCTGCCTTCGCTGCTCTGCAAAACGTCATCGTTTGCGGCGCGCCGCGACGGACCCGGATATTTGCCGCAGCCGTCCTTGCCCGCAAGCCTCAGTCCGCGAATTTGGGATGAAGCCGCATTTTGTCCGGTTCGCGCCATAGGGTATCCCGTGGCATGCACCGCGATTCGCTTCTCAAACGCATTTCCAGGTCCGCGCCCGTCATGGCGGCGGCGAGCGCGTTGATTGGAGCCTATATCTGGCTCGTACAGCGCACGGCGCGCATCGAATACATTGGCATGGAGGTGGGGCGGCGGATCGACGCCGAGGGCGGGTTCATCCTCGCCTTCTGGCATAGCCGTCTGTTGATGGCTCCGATTGTTCGCGCCGAAACCGAACGAGATGTCTACATGTTGGTCTCCGCGAACCGCGACGGGGAGATGATTGCGAACGGCGTCAGGCGCTTCGGGATCAAATTCATCCGAGGCTCGGCGGCGAACCCTCGCAAGCGGCAAAAAGATAAATCTGGAGCGCCGGCTCTCGCGCAAATGGTCGCAGCATTGAGGGCGGGCGGCGTCGTCGGCTT
>JBGTFV010000195.1:0-2816 GCA_041747095.1 Parvularculaceae bacterium | reverse complement strand
GGCGCGTTTGCTGCGCGTCACCACGACGACCCGCGCGACCGATCCGCGTTCGATGAAGGCGCGCGCCGCTTCGGCGAGATGTTCGACGAGATGTTCGCCGATCAGCCAGACGGTCTTGCCAGCCATGGCGTCGAGGCGCTCCTGCTTGATCGAGCCGAAAAGCTCGCGCTCGGTAACAGAGCGTTCAAGGCTGAGGCCGCCCGATGGCATGAAGGTCTCGCCGCTCGCCGCGCGGTCGGCGAGGAAGAAGACGGTTGCAAGCGCCACTTCGGTTTCCGTCGGCATGCGGCCGAGATGGAGCAGCGAGAGAACGCCGTCGCCGACGCTTTTGGCGGTTTTCAGGATTTCGCGGCGCGGCACAAAGGGAATGTCGTCCGGCGGGATGCGCTCCAGCCATTTGTCGGAGGCCGGAATGCGACCTGCTCCTTGCCCGGGGCCTTGCGGCAGGAACGCGCCGCCAAGCTTCAGCCGGTCGACGAGCCGCGCGGCCATATCCTCCGTCAGAAGATAATCGCCCCACGTACAGTCGGGCGAGCCTTCGGCTTTGCACTTTGCGGCGAGTTCGCGCAACTCTATGGGCGACTTCGGATCGTTGGCGAGGACCTCGGTGTCGTTGACGGCGATGCGGGCGAGGAAGTTGGTGATAAGCGAGCCGCGCCGCGCCGCCTTCACCGCTGCGCTGTGCACGGCGTTGAGGCGCTTGTTGAGCAGGATAAGCCGTCCACGCCGTTCGAAGAGGCCAGGCCGTCCGCCGACGCCCTGCAGCCGGTCGCCATCGACGGGGCCGGGCGCAACGGCGTTGATCTGGATTTCTGGCCCGAGGAAGCCGGCGAGGGATTCCACCATCGCCCGCTGGCCAGCCTTCGAGACGGCGTAATCGGCGCGGTTCGGGTAGGAGACCGCGACGTATTTCTCGCCGCCGAAGTAGGACGACATGTTGACGACATAGCCCGAGCCCTGCGCCCGCATGATCGGCGCGACTTCCGAGATGAGCGCGTAGTTCGAGACGAGGTTGGCGTCGAGCGTGCGTCGCCAGTCGTCGAGCTTCATATCGACGACCATTTCCTCCGCGCCCGCAACGCCCGCATTGTTGATGAGGTAGTCGATGCGGCCGAACGCCTTGATCGTCGCCTCAACGGCGCGGCGCAGCGTGTTGAGATTGCCGACGTCGACGCCCGCGAGGGCCTGGATGCGCCGCTCGGCGCCGGAATAGCCGATGTCTTCCAGCTCGCCGATGATCCGCTCGCGCGCGACGTCAAGCTCGGACTCGCGGCGCGCCGTGATCATCACCTTGCCGCCCGAAAGGGCGAGGAGGCGCGCGATCTGGCCGCCAATGCCGGCCGACCCGCCGGTGATCAGCGCCACCTTGCCGAGATGCAGCCCGGTGATGTTCTCCGTGAACGAAGAAAGCGCCTTGGCTGCGCCGGTGATCTCTCCAATCGACTTTGGCAGGTGCAGGTTTACTTCCGGCACTTTCCGTTCCGAGAACAAAAGGCTCGCGGCCTGCGCGGCGGCGAAGTTCAGGTTCTCCGTCTCTTCATTGTCATACCGGATGACCTGATTGCCCCACTCGATATGGGCGCGCCGCTTGTGGCTGACGTCGACCGACGTTTCGTCGCGCCAGACGCGCGCGAGTTCTTCCATCGCTGCGGCGAGGCAGCGCGCATACGCGCCGCCAGTGGCGGAATGGCCGTTGGTCATGAATACAAATCGCGGCGCGTGGCCGAGATCGGCGTGGCTCTTCCAGTAGCGCGTCAGCGACTTGGCGATGGAAATGGCGCCAAGAAGCTCATGATCGAGGAAAACCTTGACCGCGTTGTCGCCCGCCTCGCTGAGCGGTCCGGCGAGGAGACCTGCGCGATAAGCCGGAAGAATGATGGCGCTGGAAATCGGCGCGCCGGAGCGTCCGCCCTTGTTGAGCAAGGCTTCGGTCGCAACGGGGTCGCGGCGGTCGCACTGGGCGACGAGGATGCGCTGGTCGATCTCGCCATCGTCCATTGCCGAGCGCGCGGCCTGCACGTCGCCCTCGAGCGTGAAGCCAAGAATGACGTCAGCGCCGAGCGAGGCCTGAATGCGCGCGATCTCGAGCGCTTCGGTGACCTGATCGCCAGCGGCGATGAACACCGAAAGACCGCCCGCATCGACGACGCGCAGCGACGGCCGCGCGATGCAGGTCGAGCCCGAGGTCTTCGCGACCTTCATGCCGTGCGTTACGTCGAAGTCGTGGCCGTGAAAGGCGCCGGCTTCATCGCTGCCAAGGAAGACGCAGGCGTTGGCGACATCCTCCGGGCGCGGAAAGCTCTTCACCGGAACGCCGCCGGCGACGTCGCGCGCGAGCATCATCATGTCGGTGAATTCTGCGCCCGTGGCGCCCGCCTTGTCGCCGCGCAAGGCGTCCATCGCCGCGAAGGCGTTGCGGATGCGGTCGCTTTCGATAGGACCGGGGAAGATCGTGTTGACGCGTACGCCCCGCGCGCCGAGTTCTTCAGCGATGGCCTCGCACAGGGCGTTAAGCGCCGCCTTCGGCGTCACGTAAGCGGTGCGGCCGTAATATTTCGTCCGCGAGAAGATCGTCGAGACATTGACGATCGAGGCGCCGGGCTCGAGATAGGGCGCGGCGGCGCGCGTCACGTTCCACGTCACGCCAAGAATATTGCGCATGGCGTCGGAGACGGTCTCGGTTTCCTTGCCGCCGAGCGCTTGAAGGTCGGCGCGCGTGAAGGGCAGCGAGCCGAGGGGCTGCTTCGGTCCCGCCGAGCCCGCATTGTTGACGACGATATCGAGCCGGCGGCGCTCGTCCATGATGCGTTTGATCG
>JBGTFV010000194.1:0-20937 GCA_041747095.1 Parvularculaceae bacterium | reverse complement strand
CACGATGTCGGCGAACTCTGCGCCGGCCCGCTTGTAACCATACGTCTGAGAATTGGCGATGTTGTCCGAAATCGTCGCAAGTTTGGCGGCGTTGACGGCGAGGCCGGATACCCCGGCGTTCAGGCTCGACGAAATGCCCATCTGCAATCTCCAATGGCGCGCATGCTTTGGTTCTCGCGCAGGTTGTATCCGGCAGAGTTTAACGCAACCCTAATGCATGCGATGTCAGCGCAAGGGCGGGGCAAGACCGTTCGCAGCGTCGCTTTCGGGAGCGGCCAGCAAAGTGATGGCGATGCGCCGGTTCTGGGCGGCGAGCGGATTATCCGTATAAAGTCGTTTGTCCGCCTTGCCGGAGATGCCCGCTATCCGGTTGTCCGGAATGCCGCGCGCCGCGAGGAGCCGCCGTGCGGCGTGTGCGCGGTCAGTGGACAATTCCCAATTGGTGTAGACAGAAAAGTCAGCGTACTGCCGGGAGTCCGTGTGTCCTTCGATGGCCAGCGGTTGCGGAAAGTCTGCAAGGGCATCGGCGATCGCCTGACTGAGCGCGATGAGCACCGCCGACGGTTCTGCCGAGCCGATGGCGAAAAGCGGCGCATCGTCGTCGTCGATCAATTCAATGACCGGACCTTCGGGGGTCTGCCGGGTGACGACCCGGCGACGAAGGTCAATCGGCGCGTGGCTCTCGGCCTCTCTGCCGTTGAGGGTTTCAGTGGTTTTCTCAAAGGCAGCTTCGAGCGCAGCGTCAAAAGCGTCGAGTATGTCGCTTTCGGACAATCCGGGCGGGACGGGCGGCGGCGGCGGCGTAGGCATGCTGACGAGTTCCTGGCGGGTTTCCCGCGCCTCGCCATAAAGCGCGTTCGATCCGGCAGCAGACGTTCGGCTGATCGGAATGGTCGGATCGAAATAATCCGCAATGCCCTTGCGTTGTTCCTCGGTCGTTGCGTTGAGCAGCCACATCAGGAGGAAGAACGCCATCATTGCCGTGACGAAATCCGCATAGGCGACCTTCCACGCCCCGCCATGGCCATGGGAATCTTCCTCGGGGGCCGCGCGGCGAACAATGATCGAGGGAGCCTTCGCCAGAGCCGCTTTCATACCCGCACCCAACCCAACGCAAACTGCACCATCGCGAACTTGACGAAAGCCGACGTCTTTCGCGAAGCAGAATACCACCAAAGCGGGTTAAGAAATATTTATACAACCCAAGATAGCTGTCGTTTTGAAGAAGTCGGGATTGATCATGTCCGCATCAGCCAGCCTTAACGAAAACCGTCCGGCCGATCGCCGGGTAATGCTTCAGGGTACGGATAATGTGCTGCAACGGCATATGCTGCTGGCCAGTGGACGCCGGCGCCGGGCGGCCGGACGCGCGCCGGACGAGATTGTGCAGCGGGCAGTAAGCGTCTCGCTACGCGATTGGTTCGCATCGCCGCTGCGTATCCGAAACCTGCGGGTCGAGCCTTTTGAACGGGCCGCGCCGCCATTTGAGGTGGGCGCTGCACTGATATTTGGCGACGGCGCCAAGCCTGACGCGTTTGTCCTGTTGTGCCCGGGATTGGCGCGGCGCGCCGTGAATGCGCGCTTGAACGTAGTCGAAGGCGACGAAAAAGATGCGCTGAACCGCCTCGATGCATGGCTCGCATTGCCGCTCGCCCGAGCGATACTGCGAAATCTTTACACCGCGGCCGGGGCTGCGCTCAGCGATACGATTGCACCGGCGCTGGGCGACGGCGCGGTCGCCGACAGAGTGAATGACCCTCGTCTTGATGCGGCGGAGGTATTTGTGCTGACGATTGACGCAGTAGGCGACGCGACCCCGATGCGTCTGGCGATTGCCGGGCCGGCGATTATCGACCTCGTTGCAGGCCAACAGGGACCCGGTGATCCCGTTGAAGCCTTGCAAGTCCAATCGGGGTTTGGCCACGAAATACTAAACGAGACGCTTGGCGTAACTGCCGCGATCGGTGCGACGGGCGCGCGCCTCGGCGACGTTGCGCGCTTGCGGGTTGGGGAGACCGTCCGCCTTCCCGGCGGCAATTCCAGCTGCGTCAGGCTTTATCCGGACGACGCGCCGGAAGCCGCCATTTCCATTGGTGAGATTGGCGCGGCAAGAGGAAAGCTCGGGTTCCGCATCCGCACGATCTGCGAGATCGGTAATGCGTTACCCGAACAGCTCCAAGCGGATTGAGGAAATTGCGTGCGCAATCCATCCCCGACGCCGGCAATATTGCAGAATACCGACAGTCGGAAAGCGACCAGTCGGAACGCGGCGGTTTATCTCAGTGGAGAGCGATTCTGGCTAAGGAATGAAGGCGCTTCGTTTGCGGCCGACCGGGAAACCGGTACGTCTTCGGCGACAGGCGCGGGCGCAGGCCGCGCCATGGCGGCAGCCGCAAGCGTCGGTCGTGACTTGCGGAAGTCGCTCGATGCAGATTCCGACAACGGATCATCAGAGTGGCGACAGTTGCCTTCGAAATGGGCGCCGCTTTCAACCGACAACGAGCTGTGGAGAATATCGCCGACGATGTGCGCGGTCGCGGCGAGCGCAACCTGCTTGGCGCGGATACTGCCCTCGACGCGGCCGCGAATAGTCACCGCATCGCAAACGATCTCGCCTTTGACGGACGCTTTTTCCCCGACCATCAGGGCGAAAGCCTTGATATCGCCTTCGAGCGCGCCATCAAGCTGGACTTCGCCGGACGAATTGACGTTGCCCTTCAGGACCACGTCGGCGGAAATGATGGATGGTACGCTGGACGATTTCATTGCTCCGGACCTTCTGGAGGACGCCGCGGGGGCGGCGGTCGCATTCATGTCTGCGGCCATGGGTTTGGGCCGTTCTTCGTTGGCGGTTTTGGGCTTAGCTTTCGAAAACATATCTGCCTGCCTCTATGAACCGCAGCGGATTTTTAGGCTGCCCGCGGAAGATGACTTCGTAGTGAACGTGCGGTCCGGTGCTGCGTCCGCTATTCCCGAGCTCGCCGATTTTCTGATGCAGCTTCACAACCTGCCCCGTCGAAACCGTGTAGCGGTTAAGGTGGGCGTAGCGGGTGATGAACCCGTTGCCGTGATCGATTTCGACGATGCGACCATACCCGGCCCTGGTTCCTGCGAACTTAACAACGCCATTGGCGGTGGCGGTAATTGGCGCTGCCCACGGAGCAGCAAAATCGATGCCAAAATGGTTCGACATGCTGCCGTTGATCGGATCGGGGCGCGTCCCGAAGCCGCTGGTAAAACGGCGGCTGCCAGTCAGCGGCGACGACAGCGGTACGGTAAGCACGACGTCACGCAGCCGTTGCAGTCGCTCGACCTGAAGGCCGGTCCTGTTGGCGTGGCGGAAAAACGCGGTGGAGGATTCGGAAACATTCGATATGTCGATAAACGGACCGCCTTGCGCCAACACCGTATTGGCGATCTTCGGAGCGGGAAAAACGGCTTCGAGCGGCACGCCCGTGCTCTTCAGGATGAGGGACAGCTCTTCAAACTGACGGGCCGTCCGCTCCTCGAGCGAGGCCAGCAGCAAAGCCTGTTCAAGATACAACTCAGTCGACGACGTCACCATCCGGCGCAGCGCGGGCGTTGCGGGACTGTTGGCGGGGATGTTGGTGGTGCGAACCGCCACTTCCTGCAAAATCTGGCTTTGCAGGAGCGAGACCCGAGACTGACGCGGCGACGGTTCGGCAGGCGCTACGTCGATCATCACGCGGTTGGCGTTTTTCGGCTTCTGGCCATTAGGCGGACCAGCGGTGGCTAGATCGCGCGCGAGTGATTCCAGATCGACGTCGACCGAGCTTTTGCGCTCAACCATACTGCGCAAGGTTTGGTGGCGGCCCGAAATCTCGGACATTGTCGAGTCGAATTCCCGCTGCATCACGACATTGAGGGAACTAACGTCGTCATAGGCGCGTTGTGCCTGATTGAGACGCTTGGCGAACGTTGTTTCCATGAGGCGCGCGTCGCGCTCCTTGGCGACGATGATTTGCTCTTTGAAGACGACGTTTACGGAAGCGTATGCGACCCAGAGGAGCGCTGCGCCAATGACGGTCGCCAACGCAATCTGCGTTTCGGTCGTCATTGAGATGAAATGGACGACGCCGTCGCTGCGATGGTAGATCTGCCGCTCTTTGAAGATGCGGCTGATTACACGTTTCGCCCTGCCGGATTTACGGCTCATTCAACACTGCCCCTGGCTAACGCTGCCGAGCGTTTTACGCCGCCACCCCTTAAAATATAGCAGCCTATCTGGGGATATTTCGCAACCGCTATGTGATGAAATAACCATACTTTTTTAACCGTTTAACGAAGGATCGCCGCTTATTTGTTTTACAAGTCGGTCTGCAAGGTCTGCGCCTCAGCATAAAATCGCAGAGGGATGCCAGCGACCGCCCGGGCGTGAATGTTAAAGGGCGGTTTCAGCCTGCCGGCGAAATGGCGATCAACTTCGCGCCGAAACGTAATTTCGGGATCGATACGGAGCCTGTCGCAAACGGCGTTGAACCAGCGAGCCCCGGTTGCCACGTGGCCTACCTCGTCGGCATAGATGACCTCAAGGGCAGCTGCCGCCCCTATCTCTCCGCACGCCCTGAGGCGAGTGATGAGATCGGGCGTAACGTCGAGCCCTCGCGCTTCGAGCACCAGCGGTGCAATTACCAGACGCGACGTTACGCTCCCGGCGGTTTGCTCAGCCGATCGCCAAAGCCCGTCATGGGCGGGCAGATCGCCATAACGCATGCCTTTCTGGGCCAGCAGCTCAGCCAGCAAACCGAAATGATGCGCCTCCTCGCCAGCAACGGCGCACCAGTCGGCGACGAAAAGCTCGCCATCGAGTCCTAGATTGCCAATTTCGCATCGAAATCGAAACGCCATATCTATCGCCATGTCGACGGCGTTTAGTTCGATATGGGCGAGCGCATGGAGTAACGCCGCGCGGCCGGCGTCCGAACTGAGCCTTCTGCGCGGCGTCTGCCCCGGAGCGGCGAGGCGAAGATTTTTCGGCCGCCCGGGGCGGTCAGGAAGGTTTGGCGGCGCTTCCGAATTCGGGAAGCGGCCGCCACTGTTTGCGATCTCAAGCGCAAGGCGCCTTGCAAGCGCACATTTCTCGCCCGGATCTTCGGCCTCGATTGCCGCGATTGCGAGGTCGAGAGGCGATGGCTTTAGTTGATCGCGAGGCTCAGCCAACAGCTTTGACCGCAGCCAGTACTTCCTCAACGTGTCCGGGGACTTTTACTTTGGACCAGACGCGGCGCACGACGCCTTTGTCATCGATCAAAAACGTCGAGCGCTCGATTCCCATATACTTCTTTCCGTACATGCTTTTCTCGACCCATACGCCATATTTTTCGAGCATCGCTCCCTCTTCATCCGACGCGAGTATGACGCCGAGAGAATGCTTTTTCTTGAACTTGTCGTGCTGCGCCGGACTGTCCTTAGAGACGCCAATGACAACGGCCCCCGCCGCCTCGAAATCATCGATTGCCGCAGTGAACTCTACAGCCTCGCGGGTGCATCCGCTGGTGTCGTCCTTGGGGTAAAAATAGAGAACGACTTTGCGGCCAGCGAAATCTTTCAAGGCGACCTTGCCCCCGCCGTCCCGCGGCAGGTTGAACGCCGGTGCTTTCGCGCCCTCGGAAATTGCTTTCGCCATGCGGCCCTCCACAAAAATTGAATATCTTCGAAACGATTCTTCGACGGCATCCTAGGGGCGGCGTCACTAAACGGAAGGTGATCGTTTGGCGCATGGGCTGCTGATTGAATAGATTACGCTGGCGCCCGGCGATCGGAATGGTTGTAAACAAGTGACTTTATAACTACGGCTCGCGTACGCACTATCGGTCCCGCGCCAACGCTGACGGCCAAGGGGCGAACACGGAACGGACAGTTGGATCGGCAAGCATTGAGAGTGGCGTAGATGAGGGGCAAACTGCAAATCATTGCCCTGAATAGCCTGCGGGTCGCCGCCGCCGCTTTCGCGGTTGTCATTGCGGCATTCGCCTTTTTGTTCTGGCGTGTGAATCAGGGCCCCCTATCGCTTGGCTGGGCTATCCCAGTCGTCACGTCGGCCCTCGATTCGCGGTTTGGAGAGGGGTCCGTCGAGGATATTTCCTCGATGACATTGTCAAAGGGACAAAGGGGCGATGGATACCGCCTTGAAATTAAAGACCTGCAATACGCGAGCGGGGACATAACGGCATCGCTGCCGATAATGCAGATGCAGTTTCACCCGCGGGATGCGTTGACCGCCCATTTTGGACCTAGAGAAATCGTTCTTGTCGGCGTGCAACTGCGGATCTACCGGCAGGCGGATCGCCGTTTCGCTTTGGATTTTGGTGCAGCGGGGCCACGCGCCAATCCCTTCCGTACCCTCACGGGGGGGCGCTATTTCAGACAGGCGTTTGAGCGCGCCGAACTTCGCGACGCCAGCATTGATTTCGTTGACGCAGCAAGCGGGCGAAGCTGGATTTCCAAGTCCGCCGCAGCGCGCATTGAGCGAAACGTTACCGGCTACAGCGTATCGATCGATGGAGCCTTCCTGATTGGCGGACTGCAAGCCTCGGTTGATTTTGATGCTGAGTATCGCGTCGATAAAGACACGATCGAGGGAATGGCAGTGCTTGAGAATGCGCCGCTCGGCGATCTCGCCGCCATTTTTATCGGCGCCCCGCCGGACGTATTTACCGGGCCGGTTTCTGGCGTTGCGCAATTCAGTCTCTCGGGGGACGGTGAGGTTCGATCAGCTTCAGTGAAGGGCCGAGCGCACGCTGGCTCCGCCAAACTCGGAAACTTCGACATCGCTGTCGACGCCGCCGAACTCGATGCACGGTTTAATCCGGTCGGCAATATGTTTGATATAGAGCGCCTGACCGTTAACAGCGACGCAATAACGGGCCTCGCCTCAGGCGCTGTTTCGCTTCGTCAGTCGCCCGCCGATAACAGGCTAACTGGATTGCAGTTTGCGGTTGTGGCTGCCGAACTGATCTTGGCTCCTGCCGGCGTGTTCCAATCGAGGCTCGACGTTGATCGGATATCGCTGGCGGGAGAAATCGACTTCGCAGGCGGCCGCGTTGACGTGCAGGACATCGACGCGGCGTTCCTTGGCGTCAACGCAAAGGGGTCGATGCGATCCGTTCGTCAGGCGGGAGGAGCGCGGTCCGCGCTCAAGGGTTTTGTCAACGTTGAGGGCGAACTCGACCGCGACGAACTCTTGATGGCGTGGCCTCTCGCGGTCGCCGACGCGGCGCGGGAATTCGTCGACCAGCGTATACGGGCGGCGACGTTTCGCAATATTCGGTTCCTGATTGACCTGCCGGCGGGTGCTGAAGACAAATTGGTCGGCGATGATGCGCTCTCGCTGACATTCGAGGCTGCGGACGCAGAAGTCATATACGCGACAACGATGACCCCGCTTGTTGGCGTATCCGGTCGCGGACGCCTCGGGTTAAATACATTCCGCTTCGATGCGGATCGGGGGTGGGTCGGAAATATTCGGCTCACAGACGGTCAGGTTGACTTTCCCGTACTTCGGCCGAAAGGCGAGAACGGTTTCTATCGTTTCCATGCTGAGGGCGACGCCGGCGACGCTCTTGCGCTACTGGACCAGGAACCACTCCGGATATTGAAAGAAACGCCCGTAGCTCCAGACCAATTTGCGGGGCCTTTTTCGGCAGACATTGAAATTTCAAGACCGAACAGACGCGAGGCAGCGCCGGAAGAATATGGTTACAAGGGCACAGCGAAATTCAATGAGCTTGCGATTTCGAACGCCGTTGGCGATATCGACATTTCCGGCGCGCACGGAGAATTGACGCTCAGCTCACGCGATATGTCGGTCAAGGCGCGCGCGCAGATTGCCGCGACAGATATGTCTATTATCTGGAACCAGCGATTCTACGGAGGCGGCGATCGCGCACGAATCCAGTTGGAAGGCGAATTGAACTCGTCGACCGGTGATTTTCTCGGTATGCCGACGCGCCAGTTCCTTCAGGGGCCCGTAATGATCCGGGCTGATCTGAAAGGCGACCTCGCGAAACTGACGGCGGCGGAACTTGATGCTGATTTCAAGCGCGCCGCTCTGAGCTTTCCCTCGCTCGGCTGGTCCAAGCCGGCAGGAGCAGTGGCAGCCGCTTCCATAAACGCGCGTTTTCAGGAAGACGGATCGCAGACGTCAAGCGTTTCGTTGACGGGCGCAGAACTTGAGATTGTGGGTACGGCAACTTTTGGCGCCGACGGATCAATCCGCAACGCCGCCTTTCCAAAGTTTTTGCTTGGTCAGTTTGCAGACGTTTCTCTTGCTGCTGATCGCACCCAATCCGGGGCGCTTGCCGCACGATTGACCGGGCGTCTCCTCAATCTTGGTCCGATGATTGAAGAGTTCATCGCCGCCGAACGCGTTGCGGAGGGTGAGCGGTTTTCGTTCGGACCGGGATTGACGGTTGCGAGCAGGATCGACGAATTAAGACTGCGCAATAATGTCTCCGTCCGCGACGTATCATTCGATCTTCGGCACGGCGATCATCTTCTCGAAACGCTGAATGTATCCGGTCGAACTGGTGGCAACCTGCCGATCTCGCTGACGCTTAAGCGGACCGGCGAAGGCGATGATCGCCTGATTACGATGCGAAGCGGCGACATTGGCGCGCTTCTGGGGGGGATATTTGGAGTATCTTCCGTTAACGGCGGAGAAGGCGTTATCGAGGCGACGTTGAAGGCCGCCCCGCAAGGCTCCGACGAAAAACTGGCCTCAGGTGCGGGCAGCGCGGCTGCCGGCCGATTTGAAGCGCGCGATCTGCGAATTGTCGGCGCGCCATTGCTCGCGCGAATTTTTTCTGCTGGCTCTTTAAACGGGCTTACGGATCTCCTCAACGGTTCCGGTATAGAACTTAACCGCGCCAGCGGCGAATATGAATTGCGGGCCGGTTTATTGAACCTAAGCGAGGTGCGCGCGTCGGGCCCCTCGGTCGGCATAACAGTTTCTGGCGAGGCCCCTCTTGCGGCTGACAGTTCGATGTCGTTAAGCGGCGCAGTCATTCCCGCCTATCAGGTAAACTCATTTCTCGGACGGGCGCCGATCATCGGCGATTTGATTGTCGGCCGTGAGGGTGAGGGCATATTGGCGGTCGCTTACACCGTGACCGGGCCGAATGCAGAACCAAGGGTGACGATCAATCCGTTATCCGCGCTCGCGCCAGGCATACTGCGCAGAATGTTCGATCCGGTCTGGGCGGAGCCGCTCGGCGCCCCGATGCCCTCATCGCCTGCCGAACCCAAACGATAAGGCGCAGCGTAAGAACGGCTTGATTGCGTGACATTCGACACCCACGCATTGGCCCGGTTCATCCGAGCTTTATCAAGGCGTGTTTTTTCTTTCCGATGGAAATCTTGATGGTTTCATCGACCACGTCGTCAAGCGTCAGTTTGCGTTCTTCCGTAACCACCGCGTCGTTGACGCGCAGAGCGCCGGCGACCATGTGGCGGCGCGCCTCGCCCAGCGAAGCGGCAAGGCCAGCTGATTGAAACGCCTTGAGCATTGGCGCACCCGCGGCCAGCGCGTCCTTTGACATCACAACGCTGGTCAACCTGTCGTCTTTTCGTCCCTCCTCAAACGTAACGCGCGCCGTATCGGCCGCGTCCGCTGCCTCGGCGCGCCCATGCAAAAGCGTGGTCGCTTCGGTCGCTAGGATTTTCTTTGCCTCGTTGATCTCGGCGCCTTGCAGTGCGGCGAGCCGGCGGACTTCCCCCATCGGCAATTTTGTGAAGCGCGCCAGCAACACGCCGACATCCGCGTCGTCGACATTGCGCCAGAACTGCCAATAGTCGAACGGGCGGCATAGGTCTGCGTTTAACCAAACTGCGCCCTGTTCCGTCTTGCCCATCTTTCGCCCGGACGCAGTGGTCAGCAGCGGCGTCGTGAGGCCGAACACCTCGACCCCGTCTTTCCGCCGGCACAATTCAACGCCGTTGACGATGTTTCCCCACTGATCCGATCCGCCCATTTGCAGGACGCAGCCGAACCGGTTGTACAGCGCGTGAAAGTCGTACGCCTGCATCAGCATGTAGTTGAACTCAAGGAACGTCATCGGACTTTCGCGCTCGAGACGCAGCTTGACGCTGTCGAATGTGAGCATCCGATTGATCGTGAAATGAACGCCGTAATCGCGCAAGAACTCTATATAGCCGAGCCGCGACAGCCAGTCGTCATTATTGACGATAAGCGCGTCGCCTGGACCATCGCCGATGCGCAGGAACTTTTCGAATACGCCCTTTATGGAGGCGATGTTCTCATTAATCTCCCCGTCGCTGAGCAGCGCGCGCTGCGCATCCTTGCCGGTCGGGTCGCCGACTTTCGTTGTGCCCCCGCCCATTAGCGCAATTGCCCGATGACCGGTCTCCTGCAACCAGTGCAGCAGCATGATCTGAATGAGACTGCCGACGTGCAGCGAACGCGCCGTCGCGTCGAATCCGATATAACCAGTCAGGATATTGCTCGCTGCGCGGGCGTCGAGTTCATCAAGATGGGTGCACTGGTGAATGAAACCCCTTTCTTCGAGAACCGCGATGAAGTCGGATTTAGGCATTTGAAGGGGCATCCTGATTGTGACCGACCGCGCTACAGGCGGATCGCGCTAAATACTGTGCGTGCGGCCCTGAATCCAGCCGCTTCGTCTCAACCTGACGTTTACGAACGCGGCGTGTAATCGGCCATGCGGAAGAAAGGACGAACATGTCGATTTTAACGGCAATTGGGCTGATGAGCGGCACGTCGCTAGATGGTGTTGATGCGGCCATCCTGCGCACAGACGGCGAGGCATTCATCGAGGCTGGTCCGGCGCTTCATATTCCTTACAGCCGCGATCGCAAGATCATTATCCGCCGGGCGATCAAGGCGGCGCTCGAAGGCCGGGACGGCGCAACGGATGTCGGCAAGGCGGCGGCGGAGGTGACGATCGCCCACGCGGAAGCGGTCGAAGCGCTGTTGGAAAAGTCCGGGCTGAAGCGCAGCGCGGTCGACGTCATCGGCTTTCACGGCCAGACAATATTGCATCGGCCGTCGCGATCGCCAGAGAGCGTCGGGCGCACGTGGCAGATCGGCGATGGACGTTTGCTTGCGGATGAAGCGCGGATCGACGTCGTCTGCGATTTCCGCAGCAATGACGTTGCGGCGGGCGGCGAAGGCGCGCCGCTTGCGCCCGTTTATCATCACGCGCTCGTTGGGGCGCTCGCGCGTCCGCACGCGGTTGGCGTCATCAACGTCGGCGGCGTCGCCAACATCACTTTCGCGCCGCCCGGCGGAAAGCCCACTGATCTCGTTGCCTTTGATTGCGGTCCCGGCAACGGACTTGTTGACCAGTGGATGGATCTGAAGACCGGTCAGGCGATGGATACGGACGGCGCGCTGGCGCGCACCGGCGCTGTGCACACAGAAATTCTACGCATGATGCTGTTGAACCCGTATCTGCGACGCAAGCCGCCGAAATCGCTCGACCGTTACGACTTTAAACTGGAGCCCGTCCTCGGCTTGTCCACGGCCGACGGCGCCGCGACGCTGACGGCGTTCACGGCCGCCTGCGTTCGTGCGTCCATTCCTCTGCTGCCAATGGCGCCGGGGGAGTGGATCGTCGTCGGCGGCGGCCGCCGGAATCCAGCTTTGATGGAAGCGCTCGCCAAGGCGCTCGACGCCCCGGTACTGGCCGCTGAAGAAGCAGGGTGGCGCGGCGACGATCTCGAAGCGGAGTGCTTTGCCTATCTCGCCGTTCGTTCCTTGCGCAAGCTGCCCCTCAGCTTCCCGAAGACGACGCGCGTCCCGCGCCCCTTGCCGGGCGGAGCGCATTTTCGCGCGCCCTTATCCTAGCTCGGGGTGAACAAAAGCCGTATCGTCGTCAATGCGGGGGCGTCGTTCATTCGAAGGAGGCGATGCAGATGTATCCGAAGCAATTGACGGACATCGCGACCGAGCTAGTGGCCGGTTGCCGTGAGGGCCGCGAATATGAGGGCCTCGACACGCTTTACGCTGCCGATGCGGTATCAGTGGAGGCTATGGCTATGGGCGACGGCGGACCCGAGACGCGCGGACGCGATGGCATCAAGGCCAAACATGATTGGTGGCGGGGCGCCATGGAGGTCCATGCCGCCAAGGTCGACGGACCCTTCCTGCACGGACCCGATAAGTTTAGCGCCATCTTCGAAATCGACGCGACCGACCGCGCGACGGGCGAACGCCGGCAGATGAAGGAAGTCGGGGTTTACCAGATCAAGGACGGCAAGATCGTCCGCGAGGAATTCCACTACCACGCGTGATTATGCCGGTCATCGAGGCGTGTGCGTGACGTCGACGCCGAGAGCTTGCACGACCGCCTCGGGGCCTGCTCTGCCGCGGTCTTCAAGGTCCTTCAGGCGCATTGGTTCTTGCGGATTGACCTTGATCGATAGGCTGCCGCCCTTTTCGACAAACGTCGCTATCGCATCGAAATAACCACGGGCGGAAGGCGATGCTACCGCGGCTTGGACGCCCGCGAGGCGGACGAGAGCCGGAGCTGCGGCCCGCACGTCTTTCCCCGTGCCCCCAGCTTGAAGCGCCGCAAGATCGAAGAATGCGTCGAGCATAACTTCGTCACGAACGTTGATTGACGCAGATTTAAGGCGAACGAGCCCCGAAATCGCATCGGCGTCATTTTCATCTAGCGCCGCCGCAAGGGCGTCGATTTCGAGCCCGTCTGCTGTCAAGGCAAAATCGATGATTGCTGCGGCAGGCGCAGAGATATCCGATTTTACGGTCACCGCGCCGGACTTTGGCTCCCAGTCATACGAAAATCGGCTGTCTGCCTTTAACTCGTTGAGTCCGCGTTTTTTTAGCAACTCAATTGAGGCTGTGTCCTTGGCCCCGAAATAAGCAGTCAAATCATAAACCGTGTCGTTCGCCACTGACCTTATCTTTGAAGGCGCGAGCCATACAAAGTCGGCGGCAACGGTCGTCTTTGGCGCAAAACTGAACCGCTTGTCGCCGTACCATGTCTCTGTGTCGAGAGCGGTGATCTCTCCAATATTCACCAGCTTCCGCGCCGATGTCGGCGGCGTTTCGCCTCGTAAACTGAAGGGTAAAAGCCCCGACAGATCGAGACCGCGCCACTCTATTGTCCGGACGGCGACGCGCTGGGCGCGCGGGGCGAGGAACGTCTCGAATGGCCCTGCGACCGGCGGCGGCGATCCCTCCGGCCCGCCGGAGACCCGGTATTCGAGTTGATTGGCGATGAGCGCTTCCAGCTTTCCCCCGCCGATGCCGACAAGTCGGAGGTCCGGGGCGGACAGCGCGAACGAATCGTCTCCCGCCTTCGATCCAAAAGCGGCATCTTTCAAATACAGCCCGCCGAGCTCGAACGCGTTGAACATCGAGGCAAGTCCGGAGGCCTCCTGATCGTCCGCGAACGCGCCTTGCCGGATCCGCAATCTATCCATTTCACCTGCCGCAATGGTAACCGGCCTGTCGCTGCCATCGCCGTCGGTCGAGAAGTCGAAAAAGCGGATTTTGGTGAAAATCGGCTCAAACGGCGCGGCGCTGTCAGCCTCGTCTTTTTCGACGAGGCGCGCGACGGCGGCCTGATCGACGCCATAAAGCTCGACCCGCCCGATCGTGACGCCCTTTTCTTCGCCGAGAGATACCCCTGTCAGCACCGTTGCGCCGAGCGCTTCATCGAATCTCGCCGACTGATAGCTTGGGCGCAATTCAGGCGGCAGGAGCGAAGCCAACGCGTCCACGTCCACGGCGGCGCTGTCTTTCAGTCTGAATGGAGAGTCGAGAGGAGACGGGGCGCTTACCGATGCGGCCTTCGATGCGCTCGGCGATCCGCCAGACTTTTCAGCGCGATCGCAGGCGGTGAGAGCGAGCGCTGCTGCGCCAATCAGTAGGAGAGACCGCATGATTTCGTTTCCCCGCGTTTCCGGCATGAGTGATGAGGGCTTGTCGCCTGAAAGGAACGGCAACGCAACGTGGAGAAGGCCTAACGGGCAATCACGCTTTCTATCAGTCGGCGCGCTTCTGGGCTCGACCAGTCCGCCTCGCCGACAAGGCGCCCAACTTCATTGCCGCGCGCATCATAGAGAATACTGACGGGAAGGACCGAAGCGCCTCCAATCGACATCGCAACCTGCAGGCGTGGATCGGCGTAGAGCTTTAGATTGGTAATATTGAGCCGTTTCAGGAACGTGTCCGCCACTTCTGGGCCTCGCGGGTCCGCGGCGATGGCGACAACCTCAAAATCATCGCCGCCAAGATCTTTCTGAAGCGCATCGAGCGAGGGAAGTTCCTTCAGGCAGGGCGCGCACCATGTCGCCCAGAAATTGACGAGGACCGTTTTCCCTTTGAAATCGGCAAACGTCATCATGGCGCCGTCGTGCTCGAAAGGTGCGGTCGGCGCGGTTCGCGGCGGAAAGGCGAAGGCGAAGTCCGACATTTCGCCGACGCTTAGCGCAGCGTTCGACGTGACGACCCCGGATTGGGCGTCGCGACGGGGAGACCCCGCGTCTGTCTTTACGCCCGACGCAATGATCACGTAGACAAGCGCCAGCGTGCCAATTCCACCCCAAACGAACAGGAAAAACCGGGGCGTCATAATTCCGCGCATCGTTTAAGTTCCTCAAGCTGCCTGCAACGGCCCTATCAATACCGATCACTATCAATACCGATCACCTGGAAGCGCAGATATGGCGAATAACGGCAAAAACCAACTCTGGGGCGGTCGTTTCGCCGCAGGCCCCTCGGCGGTGATGGAAGCAATCAACGCCTCTATCGACGTCGATCAGCGGCTCTGGCGCGAGGATGTCGCAGGCTCCAGAGCGCACGCGGCGATGCTTGCAGAAACGGGGGTCATTTCAAAGGCCGACGCTGCAGCGATTACGGGCGGTCTCGCGGTCATTGAGGCTGAACTGGAAGCCGGTAACTTCCCCTTCGACAAGCGGTTTGAAGACATCCACATGAACATCGAGGCGCGATTGGCCGATCTCGTCGGCGCGCCCGCGGGGCGGCTGCATACCGCACGGTCGCGCAATGATCAGGTCGCGACCGACTTCCGGCTGTGGGTTCGGAAGGCATGTCATTCCGCGATCGAGGCGATCGAAGATTTGCAGCGAGCGCTTGTCGACAAAGCGGCGCAGCACGCAGACACCCTCATGCCTGGCTACACCCACCTCCAGATCGCCCAGCCCATCACTTTCGGCCACCATTGCCTCGCCTATTTCGAAATGCTGTCGCGGGACGCGGGACGATTCGCAGACGCTGCCGCTCGCATGAATGAGTGTCCGCTTGGCGCCGCGGCGTTGGCCGGCACGTCGTTTCCTATAGACCGTGAACTGACGGCGCGGGCGCTCGGGTTCGATCGGCCTACGGCCAACTCGCTCGATTCGGTTTCGGCGCGCGATTTTGCGCTCGAAGCGCTGGCGGCTGCAGCCATTGCCGCAAGCCACCTGTCGCGCCTCGCGGAGGAAATCGTTCTCTGGACGTCGCCGCACTTCGGGTTTGCGCGGCTTTCCGATGCGTTTTCCACAGGCTCCTCAATCATGCCGCAGAAAAGAAATCCGGATGCTGCTGAACTGGTGCGCGCCAAAGTCGGGCGGCTTGCTGGCGCCTTCCAGAGTCTTCTCATCGTCATGAAAGGGCTGCCGCTCGCCTATTCAAAGGACATGCAGGAGGACAAGGCCCCGACCTTTGCCGCGTTCGACGATCTTGAACTGGCGCTTGCCGCGATGTCCGGCATGGTGCGCGACCTCACCGTCGACGCGCGCGCCATGCGGGCGGCTGCAGAGCGCGGGTTTTCGACAGCCACAGACCTCGCCGACTGGCTGGTGCAAGCGCTTGGCGTGCCTTTCCGCGAAGCCCATCACATCACCGGGCGGGTCGTTGCGATCGCGGAGGCCAAAGGCCTCTCCCTGTCCGAGTTGCCGCTCGTGGACTTTCAAAGCTTAGAGCCTCGCATCACGGCTGACGTATTCAAGATACTGACGATTGATGCGTCTGTTGCGTCGCGGACATCGTATGGCGGCGCGGCGCCGGCCAATGTATGCGCTCAGGTGGAGCGCGCGCGCGATCGACTTTCCCAAGGTAGCGAGCGCGGTTCGTCTGAATCCAGAAGTGAGAAACAGCAATGAAAACAATTCTGGCGATTGCCGCTGCGCTGATATTCGCGACTGCTTGCGGCAAGAAGGCGCCGCTGCGGCCGCCGGGCTCGGAGCGCCCTCCTGCAAGCGCGCCGGGTAGTGACGACACAACGGAGGACGCTGCCGACCAGCAGCAACCCGGCGGCGGTACGTTGTGACCATTGAGGCATTTGCCTACCGCGCCGGATCCCTCAGTGCAGAGACTGTTTCCCTCGAGACGATCGCTACAGAAGTTGGAACCCCGTTCTATTGCTATAGCGACGGGCGCATCAGGGCGCGGTTGCGCGCATTTCAGGAAGCTTTTCGCGGCGCCGATCCGTTGATCGCGTATTCGGTCAAGGCGAATGGAAATCTGGCCGTGCTTTCGATCGTCGCCTCGGAAGGCGCAGGCGCCGACGTCGTTTCGCTCGGCGAACTCTTACGGGCGCGGCGCGCCGGCATTCCTGGCGACCGCATCGTTTTTTCCGGCGTGGGCAAGACGCAGGCTGAAATGGCGGCCGCGATCGACGAGAACATCCACCAATTCAACGTCGAGTCGGAACCGGAACTGCTCGTGCTTAATGACGTCGCGTTGCAAAAGGGTCGACGGGCGCCGATAGCGTTTCGCGTCAATCCCGATGTCGCCGCTGGCGGTCATGAGAAGATTTCAACTGGCAAAGCCGAAGACAAGTTTGGCGTGGCGTGGGCCGCTGCCCGAGGGCTTTACGCGCGCGCCCATCGTTTGCCAGGCATTGCGGTCAAGGGCATAGACGTGCACATCGGCTCGCAAATTACGGCGCTTGAACCATTTGAGGCCGCTTTCGCCAAGGTTGCCGACCTCGTTGGAGCATTGCGATCCGATGGCGTGCCTATCGAACGAGTGGATCTTGGCGGCGGTTTAGGCGTTCCGTATGCAGAGGCGTCCGCCGTCGCCAGCATCGAGGATTACGCGCGCCTCGTTCGGCGTCTCGCTGATCCCCTTGGCGTGCGGCTGATTTTTGAGCCGGGTCGATTTATCGTTGCCGATGCTGGCGTGCTCGTTGCGCGGGTCATCTACGACAAGCGGGGCGAGGCCCGAGACTTTCTCATTCTTGACGCCGCAATGAACGATCTCCTGCGGCCCGCGCTTTACGACGCTTATCACCGCATCGTTCCGGTTCGTCAGTTCGCGCAGTCAACGATGCGCTCCTACGACGTTGTCGGACCAGTGTGCGAAACGAGCGACCGGTTCGCGCGCCAACGCGACTTGCACGAACTGGCGCCCGGCGAACTCGTCGCGATCATGGACGCCGGCGCTTACGGGGCGGCTCTGGCCTCTCAGTATAACACGCGCCCGCTCATTCCCGAGGTCATGGTTCGCGGCGATGAGTTCAGGGTGATCAGGCGCCGCCCGACCTATGAGGAAATGTTCGCCGCAGAGGCCGCTCCTGTCTGGCGCAAGTAGTGAGGTTGTCGAAATTCACTCGCCGACGGGAGGCGAATTCCGCCGCGCGCGCGCGGCTTCAATCTCGGCCATCAGGATCGGGGCCAGATCCTCAGTGTACGTCTCTGCATCGCGGGGATCGAGGTGCGACCATTCCGGTAATTCGTAAGCCTGCAACGCTGGATAATCATGCCAGCTCACGCCCGCTGACTGCGTCTGAGCAACCAACGGGTCCCAGAACCGCTCTCTCGGAAATCCGAAATCTTCCGCTGGCGTGAATACGCCGCCATAAGGAAACCGAACGAACGCAACGTCGCCGCCGCGCGCGCGAATGCGATCTACATCGGCTTTCACGGCGGCAATGGTTGCCGAAATGGCCTCATCTGGCATCTCTTGCGGCCGTCCGTCTGGGCCGGGCGGCGGCGCAAGGCGCTTGAGGAGTAGCTCCCACTGTTCTTTTGCTTCTATCTGATAAGCTTCGTCTTCAACTACCCTCCGCCACATCTCTGTGTTGCGGTCGCGCGTACTGACTGACAATTTACGGGGATCGGAGCGCGGCGGCATGCCATCGCGTAATGGAAGCATTGCAATCTCGATCTGTCGTTTTGGACGGGTTTGTTCATCGAGAAAGGCGAATACGTCTTCGAGAACCATCGACAGATGGTGATCAACTTTCTGCGAGGGCGATTGATCGCGCGTGTATGTCAACACCTCCTGACGACGGCCGCCTTCCTGAGTAAAGAACAGGGGCGCCGTCACGCCGACAATAACTAGGCCGCGAAACTCCTCATCTGCCGCAAGATCTTTCAGGAACGCGCGCGGGCTTGTTCCCTCCAGCGCCAGTTGGATGGGCTGGACGCCGGTAACGCGCCGCCACACGTCTAGATCGACTCCGAACATGATGCGCGACGAGCCGATCAGCACCGTCGCGTCGCCCTTCGCCTTGCGACGTTCCTGAGCCCAAAGCGCGGAGGAATTGTTTATATCGCCGGGGTCGAAGCTTTTGCTGCGCCAGTAGGCTTCCCAGCCGGCCGTCAAAGCTGCGGTTGTGAGAAGCGCCGTCAGCGCGAGCGCGATCCATGGCTTGTCTGGCACCGGCCGGTCGACGCGTTCGGGATCAAAGTAAGTGCGCTGGCTCATGGGTTTCTCAGAACTGGAAGTAGATGAAGGCGCTATCCGATCCTTGCGTGATGACAAGCATGAACAGCATCAAAGTCCATACAGCGCCGATCAGGAGCGGCGGCGTGCGGGCAATGACGGTTTCCATCGATGTGGAGCGCATGCCCCAATGCGCCGCGACCATTGACGCAATGACGATTGCCGCCGGCACAATCTCGTTCAAATAGAGTACTTTTTTTGGATCGTCGGCAAGGGCGAACATTGATGAGAGGTAAGCGGCGGCGTCGGTGAAGCTCTGCGCCCTGAAGAAGACCCATGTGATGTTGACCGCGAAGTAGGTCACCAGCGCCATGGCGATCTTGAACCAGAGAGAGGCGAACCATTTCTGCGGCGGAATGCTTTCGCGCAGGAAACGTTCAAGTCCCAGGTACAGTCCGTGCAGACCGCCCCAGACAACGAACGTCCAACTGGCCCCATGCCACAATCCGCCCAGCAGCATGGTGATCATGAGATTGATGTAAGTTCGCCCACGCCCCATTTTGTTGCCGCCGAGCGGAATGTAGAGATAGTCGCGCAGCCACGTTGAGAGCGAGATGTGCCAGCGTCGCCAGAAGTCGGAAAAACCAATCGCCGCATACGGAAAACGGAAATTTTCAGGCAGCGCGAAACCAAGGCACAACGCCGCGCCGATCGCCGTTGTCGAATAACCAGAAAAATCAAAAAAGATCTGTCCAGAGAATGCAAGGACGCCCGTCCAAGCATCGAGCGCCGCAATCGGCGCGCGCGCGTCGAATGCTGCATCGACCGCCGGCGCGAGGAAGGAGTCTGCCAGCACCACCTTTTCGAATAGTCCGATGGTCATCAGCCCGAGGCCCCAGGCAAGCTGGCGACCCGTTGCGCGGACGGGATTGGCGAACTGCGGGATCAATTGCGATGGCCGCACGATCGGCCCCGCCACCAACTGCGGGAAGAAAGTCACGAACAGGGCGAAGTCGAGTAGCGACTTCGTTGGCGCAGCCCGGCGCAGGTAAACGTCGAGCGAATAGGCCATCGTCTGGAAGGTGTAAAAAGATATCCCAACCGGCAGGACGATGCTCCATTCGGGCGCGGCATAGGCGACGCCGACTGAAGCCATAAGCGCCGTAAAGTTCTCCAGCAGGAATGTTCCGTACTTGAAATATCCAAGGACGCCGAGATTGACGACGAGCGAAATAATTAAAAACGCCAACCGCCCGGCGTCAGTCCTTGCGCGATGAATCGCTCGTGCGGCGAACCAGTCGACAACCGTCGACAGCAAAAGAAGCAGAACGAATGGCGGGCTCCATGCGCCGTAAAAGACATAGCTCGCCAGCAGTAAGTTGAATTTTTTCGCACGCCAAGGCAACGGCGCGTTGTGCGCCGCCAAAACAATGGCGAAGAAGGCCACAAAGGTCAGCGAATTGAATAGCAACGCGCTCTCCCACGCGATAACCGCACGGGCGTAGTCGAAGTGCTCAGCCAACGGAATAGGTCAATTGCCGAGGCGAGAAGATTTATACCGTGCGCCACCTAAATGACACAGTTAGCATTATTGCTCCTCGTCGAGGGGCGCCGTTGGGTGAGATCAATGCTGCCTCGGAGCGCGGCGCTTCGTTCGCGGCCCAATTATTTTACAGCGATGCGGCGATCCGGAAATTGTTCAGAACGACCAGTCCGTTGAACACCACGGCAGCGGTAAAGATTGTCAGCACGAGGCGGTGTGGAAACCACAGCACCATTGCCGAGATGAGGGCCTGGACCAAAAGCTTCCCCGCGATCCAGCCAGGTCCCAAATGCGCCATCATGGCGCGAACGACGGGGTTTGCCTCTTCGCCCGCGCCGATCCCAATGGCCGCTATCGTGGAGACGATGTCGAGAACGCCGACTAAGTTATAGATGACGACTATACCGATAGCGAATGAGCGAGCTGATGGACTAAGTCGGGATTCTGCCGCGTCGGCGGCAAGCCGCCGGAACCTTGTCTGTCGGGCGGCAGGAGACGCGGCGGCGTTTTCAATTGCGTCGTTGCCGGTTCGTCGATCCAAGACGCGCTCCCTTGGTTAATGCACGTGTCCCAGATCCGCTGGGGCCCGACTGACGGAAGACGAACCGGATTGGCCGCGCCCTATTGGCGCGTTTAGCAATTGGAATCGACGACCGGATGCCGGTTCTCTAGACTGTGACTGGCGGTGCAAAAACCGTGGCGCCCGGATTGGTACAACCTCGGATTGGTATAGCAAAATTTGGAACATCAA
>JBGTFV010000193.1:0-5067 GCA_041747095.1 Parvularculaceae bacterium | reverse complement strand
CCGGCGCCAACGCCGCCACGCGACACATTTACGTCGCGCGAACCGCTCCGGCCTGAACCGCTTCGGCATGAACCGCGCGCCCCCGAACCGCGCGCCGATGCGTTTCTGACGCGCGAGCGGGATGAACCAGAAATGAGATTGGTAACGGAAGACGTTGAAATGATTAAAAAAAGCACTGCCCAGCTCGATCATGACGGCGATGATGATATCCTCGCCGAACCTGCGGCGGCGGCGGCGTCGAAGGCATTCCGCAGTCTGACACAGACCGTTCGCGTATCGGAAGGCCCCGGCAAGACGCTTGAAGATCTCGTCACCGACATGCTTCGGCCGATGATCAAGGACTGGCTTGACGCGCACCTGCCGGCGATCGTCGAGGAAAAGGTCGAAGCGGAAGTCCAGCGGGTTGCCCGTCGCAGCCGTTGAACCGCGGCGACTTGGCGATCAAGGTCCGTTGATCTGACTTCTAGCCCCCCCCGCTTCGAGCGGCGCTTGCGATTGGCTGCTTTCCCGATATGACCGGAGGCTGAACTCAAACGCAGCCCCGGAAATACGTTTTCATGCTCCCGAATTCCTTCGACCCCGCCGATGCTGAAGCGCGCCTTTACGCTGCGTGGGAGAATTCGGGCGTTTTCCGGCCAAGCGGCGAGGGCGAGCCCTTCACCGTCGTCATCCCGCCGCCGAACGTCACCGGCAGCCTGCATATGGGCCACGCGCTCAACAATACGCTGCAGGATGCGCTGGCGCGCTTTTGGCGCATGCGTGGGCGGTCGGTGCTGTGGCAACCGGGCATGGACCACGCCGGCATCGCGACGCAGATGGTGGTCGAGCGCCAACTAGCCGACCGACAGCAGAAGCGGACCGACTTTACGCGCGAAGAGTTCGTCGCGAAGGTCTGGGAGTGGAAGGCCGAAAGCGGCGGTATGATCATCGGTCAGCTGAAGCGCCTCGGCGCCTCCTGCGACTGGAGCCGCGAGCGCTTCACGATGGACGAGGGGCTGTCCGCCGCGGTACGCAAGGTCTTCGTGCAGCTCTACAATGAGGGCCTCATCTATCGCGACAAGCGGCTCGTTAATTGGGATCCCAAATTCGAGACCGCGATCTCCGACCTGGAAGTGGAAAATATCGAAGTCGCCGGCCATTTCTGGCACTTCAAATATCCGCTGGAGAACGGCGAGACCTATCGGTTTCCGATCGCCTATGATGAAGACGGCAATCCGACCGAGTGGGAGACGCGCGACTACATCTCGATTGCGACGACGCGGCCCGAAACCATGCTGGGCGACGGCGCGGTCGCCGTGCACCCGTCCGACAAGCGCTATGCGCCGATCGTCGGCAAGCGCTGTCACATTCCGGTCGGCAAGGAGAATGGCGGCAAGGGCCGGCTCATTCCGATCATCACGGATGATTATCCGGACCCGGACTTTGGCTCCGGTGCGGTAAAGATCACCGGTGCGCATGACTTCAACGACTACAAGGTCGCCAGGAAGCATAGCCTACCGATGTTCATCCTGATGGATGAAAAGGCGCGGATGCTTTCCGATGTCGACTATATTCCCGAAGGCTATTGGGCCCTTGATCGCTTTGCCGCGCGCAAAAAGGTTGTAGAGGAGATCGACGCTAAGGGGCTGATGATCCGCGTCGAGGACAAGAAGATCATGCAGCCCTTTGGCGACCGCTCCGGCGTCGTCATTGAGCCGATGCTGACGGATCAATGGTATGTCGACGCCGAAAATCTCGCCAAGCGCGCCATCGAGGCGGTGGAGAAGGGCGAGACGCGCTTCGTCCCGGAGAATTGGACGAAAACCTATTTCCAGTGGATGCGGAACATCGAGCCCTGGTGCGTTTCGCGCCAGCTCTGGTGGGGACACCAGATCCCGGCGTGGTAGGGGCCCGATGGACCCTGTATTGTGGCGGAGAGCGAAGAAGAAGCAATAAGTGAAGCAATCAGGCGCTATACGGCTGAGGGCTATTCACTCGAAGAAATCGACAAAATGGTGCGAGGCGAAGGCGAAGGACCGCTCATCGCGCGCGACCCCGACGTCCTCGACACCTGGTTCTCCTCTGCTTTGTGGCCCTTCTCGACGCTTGGCTGGCCGGGCGCCGAAGCGGCGGGCGAAGTCGATCATCAGGTCTTGAACGCGCACTACCCCACATCCGTTCTCGTCACCGCGCATGACATCATTTTCTTCTGGGTCGCGCGGATGATGATGATGGGCCTTCACTTCATGAAGGAAATTCCGTTCAAGGACGTCTATATCCACGCTCTTGTGCTCGACGAGAAGGGTCAGAAGATGTCGAAGTCGAAGGGGAACGTCATCGATCCCCTGACGCTGATCGACAAATACGGCGCGGACGCGTTGCGCTTTACCCTCGCTGCGCAGGCCGCGCAGGGGCGCAACATCCGTCTGTCGGAAGCGCGCGTCGAGGGCTACCGCAATTTCACGACCAAGCTTTGGAACGCCGCCCGCTTCGGCGAGATGAACGGGACGGGTTATACGGAGGAATTTGATCCGTCGGAGGCGCAGGAAACGCTCAACTGCTGGATCGCCCATGAGGCCAATATTTGCGTCGCCGAGGCCACGGCGGCGATGGAAAGCTACCGCTTTAATGACGCGGCGGGAGCCGTATACAAATTTGCGTGGAATATTTATTGCGACTGGTATGTCGAGCTTTCCAAGCCAATCCTGATGGGCGCGGACGGTCCGGCAAAGGATGAGACGCGCGCCATGGCGGCGTGGGTGTATGACGTCATCCTGCGCCTGCTACACCCGTTCATGCCCTTCGTGACGGAGGAGTTGTGGGGGGGCCTGCGCAAGCGCGCGAACATGCTGATCATCGAGCGCTGGCCCGAACTTGACTCCCAGCTGGCGGCGCCCGCGGCGGCGGATGACATTAACTGGATGATCGGTCTCATTACGGAAATCCGCTCTTTGCGCGCCGAGATGAACGTTCCCGCCGGCGCGAAGATCCCGCTTGCCGCTATCGGGCTCGCCGATCAGGCTTCCGCCCGCCTGTCGCACAGCGAAGCGCTCGTCATGCGGCTGGCGCGCATTGAACGCATTGAGCGCGCCGAAGCCCCGCCGAAAGGCGCAGTGCAGTTCGTGCACGCTGGATCGTCTTTTGCACTGCCGCTATCAGGCTTCATCGACTTCGTCGCCGAACGCGCCCGCCTCGGACGGGAGATCGAGAAGGCGGAGAAAGAAATGGCCGGGCTCGATGCGCGGCTCGGCAATCCAAGCTTCATTGAGCGCGCGCCAGCCGAGGTTATCGACGAAAATCGCGCACGCCGGGCGGAGCTTCGCGCGCGAGCCGATAAACTCACAGCGGCGATTGCGAGCCTCGTCGAGGCGTGACATTGCGGAAGCGCGAGGAGCGTCTTCCCGCTATTTCGCTTTGGTTTGCGAGAACAAAACTGCCGCCAGCGTTGCGCATACGATGCCGGCGATCATCAACGACAGTTCTAATTCGTCGCCGAGCGTCACGCGATAGACTCCATATCCGATATTGGCGGCGGCGACGATCAGCAGAATAATTGCGCCCGCTTGAGCGGCGCCTTTGCCGTTTTTTGCCGAAGGCTTTAAGTCCTGCATTTTTCGTCCGTTCATCGTCGTCTCTCCCCTGACTGACCGGAGGAAAGATTAATGCTCCTCGACGGTCAGCACAACCTTACCCGTCGCCTTGCGTTCCTCGATCAGCTTCAGGGCATCCGCCGCCTGCGCCAGCGGAAAAGCGGCCGTGATCCGGGGCCGGATCTTACCCTCTGTGTACCACTTAAGCAGTTCTGCGACATGCTCGGCGTGCCGGGTAGGATTGCGCATCGTAAACGCGCCCCAAAAGACCCCGACAATCTGGCAGCTTTTCAGCAAGGTGAGATTCAAGGGAAGCCGCGGAATACCCGCCGGAAAGCCAACGACGAGGAAACGTCCGTCCCAGCCAAGCGCGCGCACAGCGGGCTCAGCATAATCGCCGCCAACCGCGTCATAGACGACGTCCGCTCCATCAGGCCGGCCGAGCTTCGCCGACAGCGCCTTTATCTCAGTCGAGAGCGCGCGCTGAGCGTCCTTGTCGAGCGTCGTCGGATAGACCAGCGTTTCGTCAGCGCCCAACTCGCGCGCGAAGGCTGCTTTTTCGGCCGACGACACGCCGGCGATTGCCCGCGCGCCCATCGCCCGGCCAAGTTCGATGGCGGCGGCGCCGACGCCGCCGGCCGCCCCAAGAATGAACAGCGTCTCGCCGGGTTTGATCTGCGCACGGTCTTTAAGGGCGTAATGCGACGTGCCGTAGGTCATGAGGAACCCAGCCGCTTCGTCGAAGGGCATGGCGTCCGGAATTCTTGCGACGGCGTGCGCGTCCGCCACAAGGTGAGTCGCATAGCCCCCGTGTAGGGCCATGGCGAGCGCCCGGTCGCCAGTCGCCAAGCCTGCAACGCCGGGGCCGACCGCTTCGATTATCCCGGCTACCTCGCCGCCCGGCGCGAATGGTCGATTGGGGCGGAACTGATACATGTCGCGGATAATCAGCGTGTCGGGAAAATTGACGCCCGCCGCCCTGACCGCGATGCGCACCTGACCCGGACCCGGATCCGGCGTTGCGACGTCGGTCAAGGAAAGGCTTTCCGGGCCGCCCGGCTGATGGCTCATCATGGCTTTCATGGCGTGCTCCTCGCGCATTGGAATTCGCGGTCGAGAATAGCCGGGGCGGGGCCGCGGCGAAACGCCCGGAGGCAGGAGGCATTTTCCGGGCTGAGCCACGGCCTTGCGCCTTGCGCCTATCTTGCCCATGGTCGGCGGCGGAATGGGTCGGGGCAGTGACGGGCGTCGCGGGTAGGGCGTCGCGATCTGGAGGATCAAGTCTATGAGCTTTTCTGGGAGCTTCGCTGGTTCCGGTTCTGTCAGGCGCGCCTCCTTCGCGCGCGCAGCCCTAATTCTTTCGGCGAGCCTCGTGGCGGCCGGCTGCGTTACGTCTTCGCGCGCGACGCTTGCGCAACGCTTTACGGAAATTGGGCTGCCGCGCGCGACCGCCTCCTGCATGGCGGATGATCTTGCCGAGCGTCTGCCCGCTGACGAC
>JBGTFV010000192.1:0-3961 GCA_041747095.1 Parvularculaceae bacterium | reverse complement strand
GCAACACGACGGGAATGGCGCTCGACGCGCGTACGGCCGCAAGCGTCGAACCTTCGGTCAGCCACACCTCTTCGCCGGTCGTCAGATCAACGGCGACAGCGCCGAAACGCACGGGCAATTCCTCGATGGCGCGATCGAAATCCTTGAACGCCTCGAAAGCGGGCCGGGCGTCGACGAGCCCGCCGCTTGCAACTTTCAGCGCAAAGCTGCCAAAGGCCGACAACGGACCCAACTCGCGCGCCCACGCTTCGAATTCCTTCAGGCATCCAAGAATATACGCCCCGCCGACAAGCGCGCCGACCGAGCACCCTGCGATGATGTCGGGCCTCACGCCTATTTCGTCGAGCCCTCGGAGCACGCCCACATGCGCCCAGCCGCGAGCGGCGCCGGAACCGAGCACCAGACCCAGCTTTTGCGCCATATCGGACCCTTTCCTCGATAGCGTCGGCCAGCGTGGCTGTCGCGCAGGTTGTGCGCGGCAACTGGTGGCCCGTCAACGCAGGTTTAACCATAAGCGCAGAAACTGCCTCCGCGGGTGAAAGTTCCCCAAGGTTCGCCCGAGCTTTGCCCAGCTTTGAAAAGGGCGACGAGGATTGAAGGATCCGCCGATGGACGCGTTGAAAACGCCGTTGTTCGCCGCTCTTGGCGCGCGCATGCAATTCCTCGGCGCCCGCTCGGCCGTGATCGCAGAGAACATCGCCAATGCCGACACGCCAGGGTACGCCGCGCGCGATCTCAAGCCCGCAGACTTCAGCGCTCACCTCCCGCGACCGGCGCTGCGCGTCAGCGATGCGCGCCATATTGCACAGGCGGCCAGCTCCTCAATTTCGGCGCGCGCGACGCTTTCGCCTGACGCCGAAGCCTCGCTCAACGGCAACAAGGTCTCGCTCGAGACGCAGACAATGAAACTCGCCGAAACCCGCATGGAATACGATCTCGCGGCCTCGGTTTACCGCAAAGGTCTGTCGATGCTGCGTCTGGCCGCGCGCGGCGGCCGTTGAGACCGAAAAGGAACAAACCCCCAATGGATGATCTTTCAACAGCGCTACAGGTTTCCGCCGCAGGCATGCGCGCCCAATCCGGCCGGGTCCGGATCGTTGCGGAGAATCTCGCCAACGCGAATTCGACCGCCGAAGCGCCGGGGCTTGATCCCTATCGTCGCCAGGTGCCGGTCTTCAGTTCTTATCTCGACCGTCAGGTTGGGGCGAACCTCGTTGAAATCTCTCGCGTGGCGCTCGACCCATCGGCGTTCTCGTTGCGCTACGATCCGAGCCACCCCGCCGCGAACGCCGAGGGGTTCATCAGCCTGCCGAACGTCAATCCGCTGATCGAAATGATGGACCTGCGCGAGGCTCAGCGCAGCTATGAGGCCAATCTCGGGGCGCTAGACGGCGCGCGATCGATGGCGGTCGCCACCCTTAGAATTCTGGAGTAGGCCATGAGCATCGACGCGCTCCGCGCTGCCGAAGCCTACGCCGGCGTCGCTCGCGCTGCCGCGCAAGGGCCAGAGGCCGCTGGCGATACCGGGAAGGCGGCGTTTGGCGATCTGCTGACTGCCGCCTTGCAGGAAACCACGACGTCGATCAAGGCTGGCGAGGCTGCCGCCGCGAGCGTTGCAAACGGCGAAGCAAGCCTCGTTGACGTCGTCACCGCAATTTCGGCGGCTGAGGTCAGCCTCGAAGCGGCCATCGCGGTGCGCAACCGGGTCATCGAGGCCTATCAGGAAATCATGCGGATGCCGATTTAGGACGTTCATCGGCGTCAGCGCGCGATCAACAAGCCCCTATTGATCGGAACGCTCTATCCAACCTCGCTGTCAGTGGAGGCGCCTGCGACAAGGCGACCGCTGCGAGACCGTCTTGTCGGTACGGATACGATCGTCGATGATTTCAACGACGTCAGTAAGGATTATTGTTGGCATGCCTGCTTTCGATCTGTTGATCCGTAACGCGACAATCTTTGACGGGCATGGCGGCGCGCCGGTTCGGGGCGATCTTGCGATCCGGAATGGACGCGTCTCGGCCCGCGGCCGCGACCTGCCCGACGATATCGCGTCCCGCGTTATCGACGCGACCGGACTGTGGCTGATGCCTGGCCTGCTCGACATCCACACCCATTACGACCTTGAGGTCGAATTGAGTCCCGGGCTGCCGGAGTCGGTGCGTCACGGTTCAACGACAGTTGTCGTCTCGAACTGTTCGCTCGGCCTTGCCTTCGGCGCCCTGCGCAAGGATGGCGCGGACCCGGTCGTCGATTGTTTCGCGCGCGTCGAGAACATCCCCAAGAACGTCCTGTCTCGCGTGGCGGACAAGGCAGTATGGAGCGACTCCGCCGATTATCTCACGCATTTGGCGAGCCTCAATCTCGGCCCGAACATCGTCCCGATGATCCCCTATTCGATGCTGCGGATCGCCGCCATGGGCGTAACGCCTTCGGTCACGCGCGACCCGACAAAGGCCGAACTCGCGGAAATGGAACGCCTCCTCGAAAAGGGCATGCGCGAGGGGTATGTGGGCTTTTCGTCCGACGCCCTTCCCTTTCATTATCTCGCCAACGATCCCAATCGGTCACGGCGCATCCCCTCGCAATATGGCGGCTTTCGCGAACTGTCGCGCTTGACCGCAATCGTGCGGCGTTTCGGGCGCATCTGGCAGGCGACGCCGCCCACCGATAATCCGCTAAACGTGCTCCGCACATTCCTGCTGACCAGCGGACGGCTTTATGGACGCCCCCTGACGATTACCGCGGTCGCCGCCCTCGACGTGCGCTCGAACCGCAACATCATCCGCAGTGCGCATATCCTTGCGCACCTCCTGAACTCCAGGCTGATCAAAGGGCGCTTTTACCTTCAGAGCCTTGCGGCGCGTTTCAAGGTTTATGGCGACGGCCCCATCACGCCGCTCTCGGAAGAAGTTCCGGAACTGCGCGAACTTGTTATGTTCGACCTCGAAGACGACGCCGGTCGGCAGCGGCTCTATGCCGATCCGGCGTTTGAGGCGCGCTTCAAGGCGATGTGGCGGAAGGGAAAGACCGGGCGCAATCTTGACCGGTTGAAACGCATCCTGCGCCTTGAAGACCTCGCGATGCGGCGGGCGATCGACGAGATGAAAGTGGAAAACTGCCCCGTTCCCTCATGGCGCGGCCAGATGCTGTCAGAGATATTTGCGCGCCTCCTGCGTTTCCAGGAAACCGGCGCCGGGGCGCGCGACGCCGATGAGAACGCCGCTTTCCGAAAATTCCCAAAAGTCGTGGACGACGCCGATTTCGTCTTCCATCTCTTCCGCACTTATGATCGCGCCTTGTACTGGTCGACGATCAGCGCCAACGCCGACGACAAACGCCTGCGGCGCACGACGCTCAATCCGCTGTTTCTGCCGGGGTTCTCCGACGCCGGGGCGCATCTTACCAATCTTGCCTTTTACGACGTCAATCTCCGGGCGCTGAAGATTGCGCTCGAAGCGGGCGGCGAGACCGCCGTCGCCGCCATGGTCAAACGCCTGACGCGCGAGCCGGCGGCAATTTTTGGGGTCGCGGCGGGTTCGATTGATCCGGGCGATCAGGCGGACGTCGTGCTCATCGACCCCTCAGCGCTCGCTCGCCATGACGGCGAGGGCTCAATCGAGCGCATCCATCGCGAGGTGCTTGGGCACGACCAGCTCGTCAATCGATCGGACGGCGTTGTCAGGCGGGTCTTCATCCGAGGCGAGGAAGTTTTCGCCGATGGGGCGTTTACGGACGTCTTCGAACAGCGCCCGCTCGGCCGGGTATTGACGGCCCCGGCTCAAGCGGCAGCTTAAATGGCGATCCGCGACCTTCCGCCTTTGGTCGCCTAGAATACGCCGAGAATGCGGCGGCGTTTCGGCGCGGGTTCCGTTGCGGCAGGCGAATAATCCGCGCGAGACGGCTTGCCTGACGTCCACTTGCCCTGATCGATGCGCTTGGCAACGTCGGGGTTGGCCGC
>JBGTFV010000191.1:0-1635 GCA_041747095.1 Parvularculaceae bacterium | reverse complement strand
CGCCCAAGCCTGCGCGCGACCGCGCCCGTCGTGCCCGAGCCGAAGAACGGGTCGACGACGAGATCGCCCGGGTTGGTCGATGACGTCAGCACGCGGTGAAGCAGAGCCTCCGGCTTTTGCGTTGGATGGGCTTTGCGTCCGTCCGCGCCTTTCAGGCGTTCGGCGCCCGTGCAAATCGGAATGACCCAGTCCGAGCGCATCTGCACGTCGTCATTGGCGGTTTTCATGGCGGCGTAATGGAAGGTCGGCCGGGCGTCTTTCGAGCACGCCGCCCAGATCAGCGTCTCGTGTGCGTTGGTGAATCGCGCGCCGCGAAAGTTCGGCATCGGATTTGTCTTTACCCAGACGATATCGTTGAGGATCCAGAAGCCGAGATCCTGCAGCGCCGCGCCGAGGCGGAAGATGTTGTGATAGGAGCCGATGAGCCACAGCGCGCCGTTGGGTTTCAGGATGCGCCGCGCCTCCGTCAGCCAGGCGCGAGAGAAGCGGTCGTAATCGGCGAACGAGGCGAACTGGTCCCAGGCGTCATCCACGCCGTCGACTCGGCTGTTATCGGGGCGCGTCAGGTCGCCGCCAAGCTGGAGATTGTAGGGCGGATCAGCAAAAACGAGGTCGGCGCAGGCGTCCGGCAGCGTTCGCAATCTTTCGACGCTATCGCCTTCGAGAATGCTGTCTTGAAGTCCTTTGACGTCTGCATTTGGGCGCGTATTTCGCACAGATGGGGCTCGCTTCGCGGCGCGCGCCAAATCCTTTTCCTGGTACGTCATTCGTCCGCCTCCCAATGAAGGCGGGGAGTTTGAGTCGACGAGGACTCCGCGTCAAGTCACAGAAGAGGAGTCCGGAATCGATTCCGCACACGAAATATTCTGTTAATGCGGGTTAACGCGCTGTCGATCCCAGCGCCAGTCGGTCCCCGGCGTCGAAACTCAATATGTTGTGGATCGGCGCGAACGACCGGCGGTGATGCGGGGTAACGCCATGCGCATCGAGCCCCAGCCGATGGGCGGGCGCGCCGTAGCCCTTGTTCGACGCCCAGTCATAGTGCGGGAAGTCGCGCGCAAGTTCCCGCATCATGCGGTCTCGCGTGACTTTCGCGATGATTGAGGCTGCCGCGATCGACAGGCATTTCGCGTCGCCTTTAACGACCGTGTATACGGGGCAGGGAAGGCGCGGCTTCATCGTTCCATCGACAATGCATACGTCAGGCGCTGCGGGAAGGTTTGCGGCGGCGCGCGTCATCGCCAAGAGACTGGCGCGAAGAATGTTGAGGCGGTCGATCTCATCGACGCTGGCGACGCCGACGCCGATGCGCGCCGTTTTCCATAGCGCGCTCGCCAGATCGCGACGGCGATTTTCTGTCAGCGTTTTGGAATCGCGCAGTCCCGCCGGCGTGCAGTGCGGATTGAGGATGACGGCCGCCGCAACAACCGGCCCCGCCCAGGGGCCGCGACCGGCCTCGTCAATGCCAGCCACTAGCCCCTCAAACCCGTTCTCGATGTCGAAAGTCGGGGCCTTCGCCGCCATCGCCCGCAACCTCGTTTTCGTTTCGATAAAACGCATGAAGCGTCATAACCGATCGGGCTTTGATTCGGCGAACAGGGAAAGCTGATCGCCCTGCTGCGCTGGGCGCCTGAA
>JBGTFV010000190.1:0-1578 GCA_041747095.1 Parvularculaceae bacterium | reverse complement strand
GCAAGCGGGCGCAGGCGTCGTCATCGCCGATATCGACGAAGCCGGCGCCATCGCCCAGGCCCAGCGCATCGCCGCCGAGACAGGCGCCGATTGCCGTCCCATAGCATGCAATGTGGCCAGCGATACGGACTGCGCGCGCCTCGTTGCGCAAGCAGTCGACGCCTTCGGGCGCATCGATTGCCTCGTCAACAATGCGGCGATCACCGCGCCGGGCGGCATTCTCGATCTCGATCCCGCCGACTGGGACCGCGCGATGGATGTGAATCTGCGCTCGGTGTTCATCCTCACCCAGATGGTCGCCCGCCGGATGATCGAGGCGGATGATGCGGCGGGGAACGCCGGCGATCCGAGACGCGGCGGGGCGATCGTCAATATTTCGTCCGTTAACGCCGTGTTGTCGATCCCGAACCAGCTCGCCTATGTCGCCTCCAAAGGCGGGATCAATCAGCTCACCAAAACGGCGGCGCTGGGGCTTGCGCCCTATGGCGTGCGCGTCAACGCGGTCGGTCCGGGCTCGATTATGACCGAGCTGTTGCAGACCGTGATGAGCGACGCCGCCGCGCGCGAGCGCGTGCTGGCGCGCACGCCTATGGGCCGGCTCGGCGAACCGGACGAGATCGCGCAGATCGTCCTCTTCCTCGCCAGCGACATGGCGAGTTATGTCACGGGGCAGACGATCTACGCCGACGGCGGGCGGCTCGCCCTGAACTACACCGTGCCTGTTCCCTCATCCACCCCGACCGATGAGCCGGCGGCCGATGACTGACGCGCGCCTGGCGGTCGATATCGGCGGCACCTTCACCGACATCGCGCTGATGCGCGGCGACGGCGCGCACGTCACGTTCAAGACGTTGACGACGCCGCGCGCGCCGGAGGAAGGCGTCATGGCCGGCGTCGCCCGGGCGCTCGCCGAGGCCGAGTTGTCGCCATCCGACATCGGCGTCGTCATTCACGGAGCGACGCTCGCCACCAATGCGCTGATCGAGAAGCGCGGGGCCAAGACCGCGCTGCTCGTCACCGAGGGCCATCGCGACAGTCTCGAAATGGCTTATGAGAACCGCTTCGAGCAATATGACATTATGATCGACCGGCCGGCGCCGCTCGTGCCGCGTTGGCTGCGCTTGCCCATCCGAGAGCGGATGAACGCGCGTGGCGAGACGCTCGTGCCGCTTGCGCTGGAAACGGTGGAGGCCGCGCTTTCTGTCATCGAGGCGGAGGGCGTTGAAAGTCTCGCCATCGGTTTTCTCCATTCCTACGCCAATCCAGCCCATGAGCGCGCCGTCGCTGAAATCGTCGCGCGCGCGCGGCCCGATCTGCCGCTCAGTCTCAGCTCGGAAGTCGCGCCCGAGATAAGGGAATATGAGCGCCAGACGACGACGGTCGCCAACGCCTATGTCCGCCCCCTGATGGAGCGCTATCTGCGCCGGCTTGGCGCAGCGCTGGCGGCGGGCGGATTTGCCTGCCCGTTTCTCTTGATGACGTCGGGCGGGGGCTTGTGCGGGCTGGAAGCGGCCGCGCGCTTTCCCGTGCGCCTCGTCGAATCCGGCCCGGCGGGCGGGGCGATCCTCGCCGCCACGG
>JBGTFV010000189.1:0-11219 GCA_041747095.1 Parvularculaceae bacterium | reverse complement strand
CTTCCTCGCCCTGCTTCACGATGAACGCCTTCTGCGCGTCCGAAAACTTCGACGCCTTCATGCCTTTCCACTCCTCCCGGCCAGGAATCATAAGTGGAAAAATCTACCTCAAAACGGTCCAGTTTCCCGGGGGCGCCTCATTCTAGTCACTCTTAGTCGGACAACCCGATGTATCAGCATACGGATTATTCATCACGTTTTCAGTTCGCGCGCCCGAAAAATCAAAAACCAACCCTAAGTTCGCAGATTATCTACAATCGAGTACTCGCGATCAGAGGTCACTGGAGCGAAATAACCCGGACCCAAAATGAGCTTCTTGACCCAGCAAAATGGGGCCGTTGATTGGAACCCCGAATGTCAACCGTAAATTCGCCCGCGGCTTAAGTTTTGTACTGGGAACAAAAGATAAAAGCTCAACGCCGGGACGGGGAAGGCCGCGCCGAGCGCATTCTCGCACGACGTCTTCAATCAACCATGCCCTTTGATCGGTCTTTGATTTCCAGTGACGGGTCGGTATGTACGGTGTCTCTGATTCCCAAATTCGCGCCAGCTTCACCAAGCCTGAATTGTAGGGGTTCGACCTTAATTCAACAAGGTTGACCACTCCAAGCTTCCCTGCACGGACGATTTCCAGCTTACGAACAATTTCGTAGAAGCTTCGTTGTACAGACGAATTCAGTTTACTCTTACGATCAGCCAGCGTTGGCGACAGAACATGCAACTGTGAAAGGCGGTCATTCGCCGTCGTGACGGCGAGGAACACGTGGTCATGCGTTCCGGATCGCGCTGGGGAGCCGTCATCCTCGTGACCTGAGAAAAGACGACTGACCCCATCCCCGCCGTGATCTCGATCAAGTGCCATAAGAGCGCGCCGCACTGCCCGAAGAAACGCAAGCCTTTGATCGGCAGCAATAGGTGGCTTGGCCTCGATGGAAAATACGAATGCGTCTCGCGGCTCTTCCTTGATCGGAGCCATCAGACCTAATCCGAGATAACGGCCGTCGCCGATGATCAAAGGTCCCGGGACAGGCTTTTGAAATTCGATTTCCGCATGCCAGAGCCGGTGTTTTGAGAAGCGTGTTCCAGCAGCGAAGTCTTCCGCCCGCGCGCCGCGCGCCTCGAACGGCTCGCGTTGCACCCGGATCGACTGCACGGTCTGCTCGATCCCTGCATGCCGGAGCGAACTGACAACAGCGGATGATGCGCACTCAATTTCACAGCGCCGCTCGGCACCGTTTTTTGCCTCTTCTTTGACGCGCATGGGATCGATCCGGCGTCGTTCAGCGCGTTCGGGAAGCGCGGCGGGCGTCACCGTCCGCCAACGGCGTGAATGCTTTTCGTCGACTGCTCCGTAATGGCCGAGCATTCTTTCATCCGTTGCGCGAACAAGCGATCGGTCATTTAGAACTTCGCCGGTCGCCTCATCGATGTCCGACAATTCCAGCCCGGAAAATCCCCATTCAATGTCGCCGACTGAAAGGGGACAGTCGGATGGAATGCTTATGAGGACACGCCGGATGACGTGATCGGCATGCTGGTGACCGATCGACGGCAACGGGGCAATGCGAATGCGCGCCGCCTTGTCGGCGTCGGACGAGTCTTTTGATCCGATGAAGATCCGTTCAACAAGCGCCTTCTTGTCAGGCAACGCTCGCGTCAACTCCTCTGCTGCGCCATCGCGGAGGCGCTCGACGAGAGCGGGCACCCGCACGAACGGCCAGGCGGCACCCTGAGGGGAAAGGTCAAACAGCAAATGAATGGGCGGGCAGTCATAGGCGACCTGCCGGAACCAGGGCTTGGGCGGTTGCGTGAAAAGCTGGCCGGCGGCTTTCGTCTTGTTCGGCTCTTTTTTTGTCGGCGCCGGCGCGGTCAATGTCTTGAACCGTTGTTCAGATGCCGCATGGCGCCGGGCAAGACTTTCAAGCGAGCCGGACGCCGGGCATTCGAAAGAATTGCCGCGACCATTTTCGCCGGGGCGATGGATCGAACCGCCATGCTCGGATAGACGTTCGGCGGCCTCATCAGGGGACACGCACTCGCCAACCGCCCACGCCATGTCGACGCCGCGGCCAAGCTGGTAGAGACCGAGCGCGATGGCGCAAATGCGATCTGCCAGCGGCGTCGTTTCCTCCGTCGCCTCGAAACGCCAGCAATAGATGAGCGGCGTATTTGCATCGAATATATGCGCCCGAATGGCCTTGCCCGCCCGAATTTCGCCGATGCGCCTTACGTCGCCGCCAACGGCGTCGAGATCATTATTGGGAACCCAGTTGACAAAGGCCTTGGTCAAGCGCGCCGCCGGCGCCGCAATGACAGGGGCCTCAAGCGTTTCAAGCCATGAGAGCGCGGCGCTTGCCTCTTCCGGCAACGCTTTGCCGCGCGCCGCGGCAGCGACAAGCGCTTGGAACAGCCGCGCCGGAGACGGCGGCCAGTCACCTGCGCCGTGATAGCGCCCATCATGGAAGCGGATAGTGAGGAGGAGCGAAGATGGCATTGCTTAAACCGCAGCCTCTTCCTCTTCATCCTTCTTCGCCAAAAGCTTCTTGGCTTCCTTCAGGTCAAACTCGTGTACCAATTTGTCATTCGTCGGCCAGCTCATTCTAAACGGTTCAGCAACGTTCTCAGCATATTTCAGAATGATGCTTTTTGCAGCTACTGAACTGAGGTCAACGGCCGTTAGCCCACCACGTCGCGGAACCTCATGCCAACACTCGTCATTGGCGAAGCGCAAATGGCACCCTTCACGAAGAAATAAATCGAAGTCCGACGTCGCGGCAACCAAAGCGAGCGCCAAGACGTAGCGCCGCACTTTTTTTGTTGACCCGTCGTCCGCACCACTCATCCGACGCAGGGCCACTAAATTGACGGTCACATCACGCTGGACGTCTCCATGAACAACTATCCCACCAAGCACGCGGCGTTCAGGGTTTGGCGAACCGTCCTTAAACTCTTGCATATACTTGCCTGCTGAAGGACCAACCTTTCTGAAGATCGAGGGAGCGTCAGCCAGTCCTTTCTCAGATAGCTTAGTTCTTTTTTCTTTTGCCTCCTTCTTCAGGGCTGCTTGCTGATCCTCGTTTAGGGATTTCCATGCCGAATTAAATTGGGCTGCGGAGTGTAATTCGTCCACGTTCCATGCGCGAATTACCGCTCTGACTAGTCGCGGAAGCTTCTCTCCTGAACCGCCGCGCGAATCCCATGCGCCAAATACAAGGGAGGTCGGCGCAATCCGACAAAGCGGCTCCGCGTCTCCTTTTTGCTTCAGAGCACGGAATGCTTTGGCGATATCTTTGGCGATCGTTGGTGACGACTGGACAACGGCGTCCGCGCTACGATGCGCGAGGTCGAGGATTGATCGAGTTTCCGTATGCGCTTCGCCGCCCTCACCCTTGCTATACAGCTTGATAATGTGTTGAGGGACGAGCTTTGCGTAATTTCCATGTTTGAAAATTGGCTCCATGCGATTTGCCTGGCTACCAACGCTGTCTATGGTCGCAACCTTCGTTCCGTCCGACAGCGTATCGATATTGTAACCAATGTCCGCATAGGTCGGCGGGAAAATCACAGCGCCTTCGCCCTCTACCGCGATCAGTTTTTGTTTCAGGTGAAGAGCAACTGGACCATTCTCATCATCAGCCCACGAATTGATGATGTCATCGGTAAGTTTAAGCGGTTCGATCATGTTTCATCTCCTCATAAATCTGTGTCATTTTTCGATCTCCGCCCTTTTTGACCTCTTCGTGTTGAACAACAAAACAGCGAGCAGCAAGGAACGGTAAGGGAACTGAAATTGCTGCGCGCGCGAGGACCAGCGGAAGAAACCCATGACAATGCTGTTCTTCTTTCTCGCGTCGGGACCATGCGTAATAATGGAAGGTGCCACTCTCCCGAATACCCGGGCGTGCATTTTGCAGTCCAACTAATGCAAGAGCTTCACATATAGGGTACGTTGCAACTCTAACGTCCATGTTGCCTTTACGTAATTTATCAAAAGAAGTGCCGCCATTAATTGGGTCAATGCTGCCGCGAGGGTCCAGCCGGAACAGCGATTCGGTTCGCGCCTTTTGTTCAAACGGATCTGCGGCGGACAGGCCCTTATCGAACTCTTTTATCGCGATATGCGCATTATTAAAACGGATGTGAGATGAAGCACCATTGGTCGACTTCTTGAATGTCGTTGAGAACCTGCTCGATCCGTCAGCCCAATAACCAAAATAAACTTTTCGGTCTTCACCACGAAATCTTCCGGTCATTACAGCCGGAAGGTCGCCCGCCTTCGGTGACTCCGAGTCGGAAATACTTTCTCTCAAAACCGTATCGCCACCATCGCGTTCTTCGACATTCTTGTCATGAGATAGCCACTGAACATGCGCTGTTTTGACAAACGCCAGCACCGCAGCAAACGGATTTTCATCGCCGGCCGCGCGCAGGATGAACGTCACATTCGCCTCGTCGCGCCAGTCGAACTCGCCTTCAGCCTCGCCCAGCAGAACTTCGGCGGCTTCAAGGAAGCCAAGACAGGCGAAGACTTGGCCGGGATTGAAGAGATCGACGGGGATCCTGGCTTCAGCCATCACCTGCTCCCCGCCTTTGCGCGACCGGCTTCGTCATTCTCTCGCGACGCCTGTTGATCGGCGGCGCGCAGAAGCGCCTCCCACCAAGCGAGCCCCCATGGGCCCCATTGCTTGTGCAGCCGGGCGAAGCGCAGTGCGACATCGTACGCACGCTGTTGAAGCGCCGAGGGCGGCGCATCATCACAACTACGCGTTTCGATGACCGGGCGTGCCTTTCCGTGGTGCGCGGCGATGAGATGCAGGACGAGATCCTGCAAGTCTGCCGGAAGTTTTTTGAACTTCTCGTCCTCTTGCGCATGGGGCAGCGACCCGAATTCGTGGCGGTAGCCGTCGAGCAGCTTGAAATCGATTGGGCCACGCGTTTTGGCGAGCGGCCGGTCGAGCGCCTTGTCGGCCTTGTTTGCATTGAACGCCCGCTGCCAGCGCTTCGATTTTTTGCCCTCGTCATGCAGGCGCGCGGCGATCTCCAGCGCTTTGGCGTGGTCACCCGAAAGTCCAACGCCCGCCGCAATCGCCTGCGCCTTCGCTTCGGCCCAGGACTGGTGCTCGGCAAGCGATTGCGGGCGCGAGACCGATCGCTCCTCTTCTTTCGTCGATGCGCCGCGCCACTTCTCGACGATCAGGCTGCGAACGGCGTTGCCCTCTCCATCCGCCCGCACCATAAATTTGAACGGCTTATGCCAGTCGAACGGCGAAGGCTGGGCTTCAGCTACGCCATCGCCTTGATTTTCCATTGCACGCACCCGGAATTTGACCAGCGGAACGCCGGACTTTCCAGCCTCCGGCCGCGATTCCCAGAGCCAGTCGCATCCGTCGTCGGCAGTTCTCGGCGGGCTCGCCTCATCGGGTTTCAGCAGCCCGCCGGACAGTCCGCCGAAGCGGGCGTCGATGATAAGCGTCGCGCCCGCGAGGATTCTTTCAAGCGCTTCCCTGGCCTTCTTGTCTCCGTAGAACTCTTTCAGCTGAAATGATCGCTTCAACTCGCGCGCCGGCGTGAGCGCAAAAGCGATAATGTCGCCCGGCCGCAAGGGCCGCGCCATCGGTTCCGTCGTCTCTTTGTTGGCTTCAGCACCCTCGTTTTCGATCGCATCCGTTTCATCGGCAGCGTCTGCGGCCTTTGGCACCGCCTCCGTTTTTGTCGTGGTTTTGGCGGCCCGCTCAATCAGCCATTCGACAACAGCCCAAGGCTCCAGTTCCAGCTTTTCGCTGACATGCGGCGGCGCGGCTTCGAAGAATTCTTCAATTTCCTTGTCGGTCGCCTCGCCGCCCTTTGTTCGCACTGGCAAATGCGTACGCCACACGACTGCGGTTTGCGGGCCGTCTTCATCGACCCAGCCGCGCAGCCATCGCGCGATCTCCGGTCGGACGGCGTGCGTCTCAAGCGAAGTCATCGACCAGGCGTCAACGAGAGCGCGGTTGAGCGCCGGACGCAGCGGCGCAGGCGTTGTCGCGGCTTCGATCGTTTCTCGTAGTGCATCGTCGGCCGCCGCGCGCCGTTTCAGATCGAGCAGCGCTGCGGGGCTCGCGTCGTGATCGCCGCTTTCACCGACGGCACGCAGGCGCCTGATGACCTCATGAGACCTGTAGTTCAGCAGAGCGCGCTTTTCGCTCTCCGTCTGCTCATCGGCTTTTTTCGGCTTCGGCGCGCCTGCGTCAACGACGATGATTTTGGCGTCTCCCTCGCCGCGCCGGTTGACGCGCCCGAAGCGCTGCACCATCCGCTCCCACGCGACAAAGTCGCAGACCATATGGTCCGCATCGAGATCAACCCCGACTTCAGCGGCGGAGGTGGCGACGAGAAAGGCCGGCTTTCCGGTTGCATTCTTTGTTCCTGCGATAAAACCGAGCGGCGCAAGCCTCCTGATCGTTTCCTCGCGTTCGAAAAATCGACGGGCGCCAGTAAACAATTCGACTTCGGCCTTCTTATTTTGATCTTTTTTCTGAGGCTTCGCTTTGCTCGCAAGGTCGTCGAATACTTTCTGCGCTGTTTCCCGCTTGTCGCAGTAAATCAGGCACCTAAGCGAAGAAGCGCCATTTTCTGTGAGTTTCATAGCGGCGCCAGCAAGCGCACCCTCAATCTTGACCCTTTCGCCGATCCTCCAAATTGTAACGGCCCTTTTTGCTTCCAACCGCTGTTTGATAACTTTGTCCTCGCGGTCTTCGACGGTCAGTTGAAAGGGTATCCCTTCACGCTCCCTTCCCGTCGCTGACAAAGACATCAGACGGAATGGCGGAATGATTTTGCGATGCGCCGCGTCACGAGGGCCAAGCGCGCCTTGCCTGTCGGAATCATAATCGGCGACCGCACCCTTCTCGATCGCCTCAAGAAGCTTCTCAAAGGGCGGGACGAGATGCGCCTCATCGAGAACCACGAGAGTATCAGCGCCGAGCAATCCGGCATGATAGGGACGCATCTTGCGCGAAACGCCATAGCCCTCGAATAAGAGGCGGGAGCCAATCATATCGACCGTGCCGATGATGATCGACGGCGCAGTGGGATCGACGAGCCATTCGCGATTGTCGACGAATTGCCCGCGCAGGGTTGAAATCGGCAATGGTCTATCCTCAAGCCCAAGCCTCGGTTTCAGTCCGGCCGCCTCGCCGTCGAGCGCCGACCGCAGTTTTTCTGCTTCCGCTGTCGCCTGATCGACAACGGCGCGCCGATCGACGACATAAACGAGACGGCGCGGCAGCCGCGCCCCGGCTGCCCGCGCAATCAGCCAGACTGCCATGACAGAGGTCTTGCCGAGCCCCGTCGGCAGGTCGAGCGCAGGTGGAAGTTCGCCTTTGCTGAAGTAATTGCTAAACAGGCGCGCCTGCCATTTGAATGGCGGATTGCTCGTCAGCGTCTCAAAGGCTGTCTCGAAGTCCATTTCATCTCCCTTGAGATGAAATTCTGGTTGTGATTCGCAGGACAAGTCCCGCCAAAGTTTTCCCCGGCGAGACTTGAAGAGATTTGCGCAATTATTGCGATTAAATCAGGATGAGTTATCTGGCGCTCAAACTTTCCTCACCCGCCCGCCATATTGCGCAAGCGTCGCGTCGGAAGTGACAAACGTAAGGGCTTCGACATTGGCTTGGGCGATCAGGAGCCGGTCGAAGGGGTCCTTGTGAAGATCAGGCAGCGTCTCGACGGCGATTGCATGATCGCCGGTAACCGCAAGCTCGCGCCAGCCGTTGGCGAGCAGCGCCGGCCTCAACTCGGCCGGGTCGGTCAGCACATCGCCAAGACCGCGCGCCCGAACGAAGCTACGCTTGATCGCCAACTCCCATAGATTGATAGCGCTGAACCAGCGCTCGCTGCTTGCCTCAATCAGGCGACGCGCTTCCAGAGAAAGTTTCGGGGAATCGTCGGCCGCCCACAAGAGTACATGCGTATCGACAAGGATCACTGACGCACTTCGCCCTCAAAAAGGCGAATGATTTCATCCTGAAATATCGTGTCGAAGTCGTCAGGAACGTTGATCTGACCCTTCATAAACCCAACCGGGTTTTTTGCAGCAGGCGCATCGAGCGGCACCACTTTAACGAGCGGTTTGCCGGCCTTTGCAATTATGAAGCTCTCTCCGGCAGCGGCCAGTTCGACCAGGCGGGAGAGTTGGGTCTTGGCTTCGTGGATGTTCACGGTGCGCATGGCGTAACCTTTTGACTTAGTTCAATAGACTTAGTCCACTTGGCGTAATTTGCAAGACCGGCAGGTAGAGCAGCCGCGTCCGGCGACGAGAAAGTCCGCACGACATGAACGATCAATTCCAGCTGCCCCTTCACGCACCGCCGGCCACAGTGGACACGCCGCTCGTCCCGGCGCGAATGGTGAACGAATGGGTCTACTGTCCTCGGCTGGCTTATCTGGAATGGGCTGAAGGCGAGTGGGCAGAGACAGCAGATACAGCGGAGGGAACCCGCGCCCACGCAAGAGCTGACGACGGAGGCGGAAAATTACCGCCTCCGGACACAGACCCCGAGGATCCTGCCAAGCGCGCCCGCTCTGTTACGCTGTCGTCGGAACGTCTGGGCGTTATCGCAAAAATCGACATGGTTGACGCCGAAGGCGGCAAGGTCACGCCGATCGACATAAAGAAGGGCAAACGCCCGCACGTTGCGCAAGGCGCCTATGAGCCTGAGCGCGTGCAAGTCTGCGTTCAGGCCTTGATACTCGAAGATAATGGATATCAGGTCGACGAAGGCGCACTATGGTTTGCCGCCTCGCGCGAGCGCGTGCCCGTGGCGCTAACGCCGGAACTTCGCGAGACGACGTTGCGCGCTATTTCCGAATTACGCCTTGCCGCCGCGTCCAAGCGCCGCCCGCCGCCGCTGCTCGACTCGCCAAAATGCGTCCGTTGTTCACTCGCCGGCATCTGCCTGCCCGACGAAACGAATTTTTTCAATAAGGGCTCTGTCCCTCGGCCGCTTAATCCAGCCGACGATCCCGCCTTGCCGCTCTATGTGCAGTCCTACGGCGCGCGCGTCCGGAAAGATGGCGAGCAGATCATCGTTGAGACTGATGACGGCAAAGTCGAAACGCCCTTGATCGCCGTATCGGAGGTTTCGGTTTTTGGTCCGGTGTCGATTACAGCGCCAACGTTGCATGAACTCTTCAAACGAAACATTCCTGTCGCGTGGTTTTCGACAGGCGGCTGGCTCATGGGCCACGCGCAGGGCACCGGCGTTGAAAATGCCGTAGTTCGAACGAACCAGTATCGAACGTCGTTCGACGAAGCGGCGTGCCTCCGAATCGCGCGCGGCCTCGTCGCCGCAAAAATCCGAAATCAGCGAACGCTATTGCGCCGCAACTGGCGCACTGAGCATTCACAGGAAGGCAAAGAAGAGACGCTGGAAAGCCTCAAGCGACTCGCGGCGCGCGCAGAATCCGCGAAGGCCCCCGATGAGCTCTTAGGATTCGAAGGCGAGGCTGCCGCGACATATTTTCGGCGCTTCGAATCGATGCTCGCCATGGGCGCTGACTTCGCCTTTGAAAAACGCAATCGCCGCCCACCGGAAGACCCAGTCAACGCCATGCTTTCCCTATCATACTCACTTCTGACGCGAACGTTCCTGACTGCGTTGCAATCCGTCGGCTTCGATCCCTATCGCGGATTTTTCCATGTCATGCGACATGGGCGTCCGAGCCTTGCGCTCGACATGATGGAGCCTTACCGCCCTATCATCGCGGACTCAGTCGTCATCAATTCCGTCAACAATGGCGAAGTTAAGCCCGAAGATTTCTTCTGGAACGGGCCGGCCTGCGCGATGAAGCCGTCAGCGCGGAAAGCGCTCATCGCCGGATATGAACGCCGACTTGAACAGGAAACGACACATCCCCTGTTCGGGTATCGCGTATCAATGCGTCGGTTGATAGCGGTTCAGATGCGCCTTCTCGCGCGCCACCTCGACGGCGAAATCAAAACCTACCCTCACTATACGCCGCGGTGAATAATGGCAGACGAGCGACTTTTCATCGTCACCTATGACATCTCAGACCAGAAACGCTGGCGACGAGTTTTCAAGATCATGAAAGGCTACGGGCAGTGGCTCCAGCTTTCGGTATTTCAATGCCGATTGACCGCGCGGCGGCGCGCTGACATGGCCGCCCGCCTCGATCGCGAAATCAAGCATGACCACGACCATATCATCATCGTTGACGTCGGACCGGCCGATCGCGTGGAGCCAAGGGTAGAAAGCCTGGGAAAAGCCTTCCAATCGTCAAGGCGGGAAGCCATCATTGTGTGAGCGAATCGGTTTCTTTCGCGACGCTGCCGATTCACTTGCGAGCGCTCCGGCAACGCAAAAATGACGGCGACCGCTCGCAAGCTGACAAGCTATTGATTGAATTTGATCTTTGAACCGTGAAAAGGTTATGACGACGGCATTCGGTCGGTTGATTTCGAGGAAATTGCCGACCGCTCGCCAAGCGGCCTTATTTGCCAAAAAAGTCAGTTGCGTATTCGACGGCCATCATCCGGGGCCTGAGTGCCCCGGCCTCATTGAAGCTCGCTCAACGAAAGCACGACGTCGCGCCAGCCCCCCATCATCCGGGGCCTGAGTGCCCCGGCCTCATTGAAGCCTTCAGCGCGCCGCCGACCGGGATCAGAATTGTTGGATCATCCGGGGCCTGAGTGCCCCGGCCTCATTGAAGCACGAATGTCGCCATGCGCGGCTTGAAGCCGACGGCATCATCCGGGGCCTGAGTGCCCCGGCCTCATTGAAGCCTGCACCCGGACAACATCGCCAACGGGCGCTACGTCATCATCCGGGGCCTGAGTGCCCCGGCCTCATTGAAGCCGGCGCGGCGCTGGACTGGCGCGCATTACACCGCAATCATCCGGGGCCTGAGTGCCCCGGCCTCATTGAAGCCCAGACTGGCGCAGAGTGATGCCGGGCAAAACCAGCATCATCCGGGGCCTGAGTGCCCCGGCCTCATTGAAGCGTTTAGATTAGGCAGCCAACTGATCGCATTAACGCCGATCATCCGGGGCCTGAGTGCCCCGGCCTCATTGAAGCTGAGCAGATCTAACGACCGCCCGCGCCATCGTCCTGTATCATCCGGGGCCTGAGTGCCCCGGCCTCATTGAAGCGTCTCGCTTGGGCGCAGTATCCCGATGCTTGCCGGGATCATCCGGGGCCTGAGTGCCCCGGCCTCATTGA
>JBGTFV010000188.1:0-13479 GCA_041747095.1 Parvularculaceae bacterium | reverse complement strand
GGTGACGCAAATAGAACTCCGGCAACGAAGATAGCTTGAACGGACGGGCAGGAAGGATAACCCCGGGCGATCGTTATCTGAGCCGGGCCCGGGGGTCTACTCTGTCGGCGGGCAATGATTCTACGGTCCAAACTTAATCGGGACGACTGGAGGTCGCTGGAAGTTGCCGCTGAGATCGACCACTGGCAATCTGACGCCATGAAAATCTATAAGGATAAACTCAGTCCCGGATACAGCTACCCACTAAAGCCTTCAGTGCTTGCAAAGCTCATAGAAGAACGTAGGGTAAAAACGCCCGCCAGCCTATATCAGTGGGACAAGCGTTCGTCGCCAGAAGGCGTAATCTTCAGTGCTGGTTTCTACCCGCCCGGTGGGCCAGGGGGTTACGGTTCCAAGGGCTATGAGACTGAGATAATATCGATTGTTTGCAGATCGGTTCCGTCGAGCGAACGCCATGCGGCGCGAATTTTTCTAGAAGAATCTGTTTTTCCGGCGTTTGCCGATTGGATTTTGGACATTGAGAAACTACCCGCTAACTCGACCGTCCGGCGCGAAAAGCAATTATTCACACGATCGTGGCCGCCAACTGATTTGCAAGCCGATGTCCGTTAAGGGCCAAACCCGGTCATTCTGCTAGAGTATGGGCTCTAGCCTTCTTCGACCGCGAGCAGCCGCGTCAGTGCGATCAGGGTTGCGATCAGGGCCGGCGTCCATGCGGCGAGCGCGATGGGGCCGAAGCCCGATTCGCCGAGAGCGCGCGCTACCGAAGAAAGAATGTAGAGCGCAAAGCCGACCCCAACTGACATCAGAACGAGGCGGAACGCACCGCCCGATCGCACGGGTCTGAGCGAGAACATCGCTGCGATGAGAACCATCGCCACGAACTTCAAGGGCGTGGCGCACAGATCGTGGAAGCGCATGCTGTAGCGCTCGCTCGGCAGGCCTGCCGTTTCAGCGAGGCGGATAAAATTCGGCAGGTCCCAAAGCGACATCATCTCAGGGGTCGGCGCGCCGCTTTTCAGGTCTTCCGGGGTCAAATTCGTTGGCAGGATGTAGACCGGCGAGCGCGGCGCCGTGACGTTGGGTCCGGTGGTGGTGGCTTGGTTGAGATTTAGCGCGCGGGTCCCGAATGTCGCGTCTACCGCGTCAATGCGTTCGCGGAAGGCGCCGGTTTCGTCGAACCGCCAGAGCCGCACGCTGCTCAGCGTTCCGCTCGACGGATCAATGCTCAACGCATTGATAAGAAGCAGGGTCTCGCCCTCGCGCTGGCGCATCCAGATGCCGTCGCCATGCAGTTTCATGAAGCTCTGGGGTTTGCCGCGTACGTCGTTCTTCAGATTTTCGCCGGCGATCAACAGGCGCGCAGCGAGCGGATCAAGCACGGTCATCGACAGGAACCCGACAATCGAGGCGACCAGCGCGACGGGGGCAATCAAGCGCCACACCGACAGTCCAGCCGAGCGCATCACTGCGATCTCCGATCGCCGGTTCAATTGGTGGAAAAGCCAGATCGAACCGAACAGGAAGACGAATGGGAAAAGCGCCTGCGACAGGCTCGGGGCGCGCAGAAGGGTCAGCCGCGCGGCGAAGTCCAGGCCCGCCCCGTCAAGCTTCTCCGCGAAGCGAAGGCTCTCGATCAGATCGATCAGCGAAACAAGCGCTGCGAGCGCCAGAAACAAAAGCCCGACTGAGATGAGCGATCGCCGGAAGAGATAAGTGAAAAGGGTTGGCGGCGGCATGCGCTCAGGTCCCGGCGCGCGGCCGGGCGCGCGCGAACGCCGGCAGATCGAACAACAAAAGCGCGCAGACGACGACGACGATCGTCATGGGCGCATAAACGAGCCAATAAAGCCCTGTCGAAGCCGCAAGACTCTGCACGAGAAAACCGATGACGCGAAGCACGATGGCGCCTACGCAGGCGATAACGATGCGCAGCGCGTATCCCTGCCGGCTGTAGGCGCCGCCAATGAGCGCCGCGATCGCCATCAGCGCATAGGCAAAAGCATAAAGCGGCGCCGCAAGGCGCGCGTGGCCCTCGGCGACGAGGCGTCCCGCATTGTTGCGGTCCCACTCCTTGGCCAGGTCAGGATGAAGGAGTTCGCCGAGGTATCTCTCGGTCAGCTCCATCTGGAAGCCATCTGCTGCGCCGCCGAAATCGCTCAGGTTAAGCGCCAGCCTCTGGAAGCTCACTGAGCCCATTTGCCCCGTCTCGGCGTCCGGGCGTTGCGCAACGCCGTTCAGAAGATAGAGCACCGGTCCTGAGGGCGTCTGGCGCACGACGCCGCGTTCGGCGAGGTAGGTCGAGGATCGTGTCGGCTCGCGATAATCATTGATCAGAAGGCCAATGAACTGCCCCTCCCCATCGGTGCGATCGACGTAAACCGTGAAACCGTCAACGAACGTGGTGAACTCGCCCGCGCGCAGGATCGCGGAGGCGAAGTCGGCCCGCATGCTGAAAATCTCGCGTTTCAATTCACGGTAGCTGCGCGGCATCAGGTCGAGATTGATCCACAGGGTTGCGCCTGCGCCGATCGTGGTGAGCAAAAGGATCGGCGCAGCAATTCGCAGCCGGCTGACGCCCGCCGCGAAAGCAACCGCAATCTCGCTGTCGGCGTGGAGGCGGTGGAGGGCGTAGAGCGTTGCCCCGAAAAGCGCGAAGGGGATAACGACCGCGAGCAGGCTCGGCAGGATCAACACAGTGAGCCAGGCGAATTTCGCCAGCCCCTGTCCGTGATCAACGATGATATCGAGACGGGTAAGACTTTGCGTCGCCCAGACGATCGCCGTCGTCGCGATCAGCGCGAACAGGAAAGGCGTCGTCGTCTGGCGCAGTATATAAAGATTGAGACTGCTCAAGGGGTACGGCGTTCCCTGTCTGTACAACTGGGGGTTTGCCCGAAAGCCGCGGCCGGGACAAGTCGGCGAGTGAATGAGCCAGCGGCAATTTGAGAGGCGCGTCGGCGGCGCCAACACATTGCGCCGGCGCCCGCTGCGCCTTACGTCTCTCGTCTCGGGATGCGCCCGCCAACGCCGCGCCCGTGTCGTTCCCAATCTAGCGTCGGCGCTGAGGTCGACCAGAGGCATTCATGAAAATTACCTTTTCGAAAGCGGCGCCCCCGTCGGCGGCGACCTTTATCGTTCCCCATTTCGAGGATGCTGACCCGTCCGCCGCCTATACAGCGCTCGACGCAGCCTCAGACGGCGCCCTGACGGCTGCTGCGCGGACTGCGGGTTTTGCCGGAAAGAAAGGTCAGTCGCTTGATCTGATTGGCCTTGCCGGCGTCGCCGCCCATCGGGTGACGCTCGTTGGCGCCGGCAAGCCCTCGGACTTCAACGCCCTCGACGCCGAACGCCTCGGCGGCGCGGGCATTGCGGGCGTATTGAAGACGCAGGAGAAGGCGGCGGTATTCCTGCTCGACGGGTTCGGCGAAGCCGAGCCCGGCGAGATTGCGGCGCGGATCGCCTTCGGCGCGCGCCTGAGGTCATACCGTTTCGACAAATACCGGACGCGTCTTGAAAAAGACCAGAAGCCCGCGCTCGAGCGCCTCGTCATCAACACGCCGGCGGCGGACGCCCGCACGCGATTTGCCGATCTGGAAAAACTGGCGGATGGCGTGTTCCTGACGCGCGACGTCGTCTCCGAACCGCCAAACGTTCTCTACCCGGACAGTTTCGCCGCGCGTTGCCGCGAGCTCGAAGCCCTCGGCGTCAAGGTGACGGTCCTGGGCGTCAAGGAAATGCAGAAACTCGGCATGGGCGCGCTGCTAGGCGTCGGGCAGGGGTCAGTGCGCGAGAGCCGCATCGTCGCCATGGAATGGCTCGGCGGCCGGAAAGGCGCAGCTCCTGTGGCGCTCGTCGGTAAAGGCGTAACGTTCGATACGGGCGGCATCTCGCTGAAGCCCGGTCCCGGCATGGAAGACATGAAGTGGGACATGGCGGGCGCCGGCGCTGTCTATGGCGCGATGGCGGCGATCGCCGGGCGCAAGGCGAAAGCCAATGTCGTCGGCGTCATCGGCCTTGTAGAGAACATGCCGGACGGCAACGCCCAGCGCCCCGGCGACATCGTTACCTCGATGTCGAGCCAAACGATCGAAATTCTGAACACCGACGCCGAGGGCCGTCTCGTTCTCGCCGACGCCATCTGGTGGACGCAGGAAAAATACAAGCCCGCCGCCGTTGTTGATCTCGCTACCCTGACCGGCGCGATCATCATCTCGCTCGGCCACGAGTTCGCCGGCCTTTTCAGTCGCGACGACGCGCTCGCGAGCAAGCTTCTGAAAGCTGGAGAGGCGACGGGCGAGGATTTGTGGCGGATGCCGCTGACCAAAGCCCATCACGAGCAGATCAAGTCAGACGTCGCCGACATGAAAAACGTCGGCGGAAAAGAAGGCGGCTCGTCGACCGCCGCGGCGTTCATTGGGAACTTCGTCAAGGACGGGCAAGCGTGGGCGCATCTCGACATCGCCGGCATGGCCTGGGCGTCGAAGGAAAAGCCGACAACGCCGAAAGGCGCCTCGGGCTATGGCGTCAGCCTGCTCAATGAGTTCGTGCGGGCGAATTACGAGGGGTAACGGGCGATTTTTTTCGTTTATCGTCTTTGTCCGTACACCGCCCGGATGAGCGCTTTAAGCGCACGGCGCATCCGCTCCCATTCTTCCTCGTTCCGCAGCGGTATGCCATAGGCGTGGCCGGCCCCTGCCGCGGACAGCACAATTGCTTCGATCGACGCGATGATCGCGGCGTTAATCGCCGGCGCGTCGATGTCTGACGGCATTTCCAGATCGCCCCGCGCTTCAATTACCCATTCAACAAGGCCCCGTGAGCGAGCGGCGGAGAGACGCGCTAGTTGCGGGCTAGGCGCGCTAAACTCCCAAGCCTTAATCCGCTGCACCAGCGGGTCGACGCGAAACGCCTGCAAAAGACCGAGCGCCAGACGCTCTATGAGTTCGGCGTAGTCCGCCGGCCTGCCAAGCGCTAGCAGGGGGCGCAGGCGATCGCGCGACCAGTTCGCAAGGTCACCGCCGATCGCGTCGATAACGCCGTCGAGCCCTTCGAAATAGCGATAGATCAATTGCTTGTCGCACCCCGCCTCACGCGCCAGAGCATTCACGCCAAAATTCTGAAAACCATCCCGCGCCAGCATTTCCTTGGCGGCGTCGATGATGGCCCGCTCGGTCGCGGCTCGATCCCGATTACGCGCTTGCGCCATTTGTTCCTGAGGCCTCCATTCGACGTCGAGGTCAATTATCACCAAATAGTGACTTTATCAACGAATTGGCGCTGAGGGTGGATGCTTCATCACTAAAAATTTCAAAGGAAGCAATAATATGGATGCGGCATCGCGGAATTTTTGAAGAACCCTATTGCGTATGTCACTCATCGGTGATAATAGAGTCACTAATCGGTGATATAGGGAATTTTTCACGATGACGATTAGAAACTTTGACGCAAAAGCATGGCAACTCGCCAAGCGGACGACTGGCGACCGAATCGAACTTCACAATTCTCCTCTGCGGCGCGCGCCAGAAACGGCGCGGGCCTCGAAATGAGCCAATCTTTAAAATATGTGGGCGCCTCGACCATCGCACTCGCGATCGGGTTCAACGTTCCCTATGCGATACTCGTCTCAAGTTTTGACTATCCCAACATCCTTCGTCAGCCTGCGGATGTGGTGCTGGCCCGGTTCGCCGACGGCGGGGCGGAGCTAATTCTTACCTGGTATGCGTTCGGCTTGACCGCACTGGCGCTTGCCCCATTAAGTCTTGCGCTATCGCTGACGCCTGAAAATCTCACACACGCTCCTAACCGGGCAATCGGAGCGGGCGTTCTGGGAGCGCTTGCCGCCGTTGCGCAGGCGATCGGACTTTTCCGCTGGACTTTTGTAATCCCCGGCCTGGCGGCGAAGGTCGCCGACCCGCAGATTACGCAAGCAACGCGCACTGCCGCGCTCGAAATGTTCACGATGCTGAACCAGTTTGCCGGCGTCGCGATTGGCGAGCATGTCGGACAATTGTTGACGGCGGCCTTTGTCGCAACCCTGTCAAGCGCCCAAGCGTCGGCGGGCCGGTTTATCACTGCGTTAACGGGAGCCGCGGCCGCGATCGCGATTGGCGTCGGGACAGGGGAGGGCCTCGCGCACTCCCTCGGCGCAAATGGCAAGACGTTCAGCCTCGCAACTATCGTGGGATATCTGGGCCTGAGCGTCTGGCTCCTGAGCACCGGCGTCAACCTGCTGCGTGATGGAACACCGCGGAGGGCGCGGTCATGACCGGATTTCTCGCGCTCGTCTTGACGTCGATCATTGTTCTCGCCGCCGTTCTTTGCATCGGCAGCCTGTTCACTCTCCGCGATGACGTTGCATTCAACCAACGCAGTCGACCTTGAAAAAACACCCGTTCACAAAGCTTCAGCAAAGAAAGAAAATCATGTCTGTCCGTCAAATAGTTCTCGCCTTGGGCGTTGCCTTATCGATCGCCGGATGCGCAACCCGCGAAAGCGGCGTCCGCGATCCGGTTCGCTTTCGCGAAATTGCAGAGATAACGCAGATTTCAAGCCTCATCCCGCCGGACAAGCTGGCGGCCTGCTTTGAAGACACCGCCGCGCTTTTGCCGATGAGCGTTTTCCGGACAGACCCGGCGACTGGCGTCGTGTCCTATCGCTTGCGCGGCTTCGGGTTCACCTTCGAGGAAATCGATTTTGCTCCCGGCGCTGACCCCGTTGGCACGCGGATCACGGTGCGCGTCGCGCCTGGCGTCAACGCCAAATGGCGGCGCGATTTCGAGCGCGATCGAATGGCGCCGCTGCAGGCATGCGCCGCCGGATGAGGCTGGCATGCCGATACAACGCAGGCAACACATGTCACCTAAGAAAGAGCGTAATCCCCATGTCTGAAATTATAATCAACGGCGTCAAGCTTCATTACTGCGACTCTGGTCAATCAGATCGCGAGACCTTGTTATTCGTCCACGGACTCATGCTGGCAAGCGAGTCTTTTGAAGCGCAAGTCGCCGCCTTTCGCCACGACTACCGCGTCGTCACGTTTGATCTTCGCGGGCAGGGTCAATCGGCCAAGCCGCATGACGGGCTCGATCTGGACACTCTCGCTGAGGATACGGGCGCGCTGGTCGAGGTTCTTAGGTGCGGCCCCGCGCATCTTGTTGGATTTTCAATGGGCGCATTCATCGCCATGCGAGTGGCGGCGCGTCGTCCTGAGCTGGTCCGATCGCTGACGCTTATCGGCGCGAGCGCCGACGCAGAAGATGCGGACCACCTTGCGCGATACAACATGCTTCTGGCGTTGGCGGTTTTGATAGGCCCGCGATTGATGGTCGGCGTTATGCTGAAGATACTTTTCGGCCCGGCCTGGCTTGGAGCGAAAGAAAATCGACATGCAATTCCGCGTTGGAAGCGTGCGCTGGGACGGTTGCCCCGTTCGATTTTCCGCGCCGCGCGCGCCTCGGCCAATCGCCGGTCGATCGTCGACGAACTCGCAATGATCGCTGCGCCGACGCTGATCGTGTCCGGTGAGGAGGACAGGCCAATCGCACCGGAGAAATCTCGCGCCGTGCACGCTGGCATCAAGGGCTCGCGGTTTCTCGTCGCGCCTCGGGCCGGGCACGCAGTAATGATCGAACAGCCTGCCCTGTTTAACGATGCGCTCCGGACGTTTATCGAGACAGCCTGACGACGAGGCGCGCGCGATGTGGTAGAAGCCCTGCATGGCGGAAGCTCTTTTCTATCATCTCGAACGGGCGCGGCTCGACGACGTGCTGCCGGGATTGCTTGAGAAAACCCTTGAGCGCGGCTGGCGCGCGGTCGTACGGTGCGGCGCTCGCGCCGAGGCCGAACGGCTCGACGAACTGCTCTGGACCTATCGCGACGATTCATTCCTGCCGCATGCGATGGCCGGCGCTGCCGACGACGCCCGCCAGCCGGTCCTGATCGCTGATGCGGAGCAACAAGATCTGCAGGCGGACGTTCTCTTTCTCGTCGACGGCGCGGCGGCTTCCGTCGACGCCATGCGCGCGCACACGCGCTGCGTCGTCATCTTTGATGGCGGCGACGAGATGCGCCTTGCCGAGGCCCGCGCCCTTTGGAAATCGGTGAAGGCTGCGGGTCTTGACGCGACCTATTGGCGGCAATCGCCGGCGGGTCGTTGGGAAAAGCAGGCATGAGCGATCTCGCCGCCGTCCGATCCCGGCTGGAAGACCGACGGCGCGAACTTAGACTGCTGTCAGAGATGGCGTCTGAATCTCGCGGCGCCGTCGAACTTGACCAGCAATCGGTCGGCCGCCTTTCTCGTCAGGACGCCTTGCAGCAGCAGGCGATGGCGAAGGCGCAGGATGCGCGTCGGGCGGGAGAGTTGCGGCGCATCGAGCGCGCATTCCAGCGCGTTGAGTCAGGCGAATATGGGTTCTGCGGCGAATGCGGCGAGGCCATCGGCGACAAACGCCTTGAAATCGATCCACTGGCGGAGCTGTGCATTGGCTGCGCAAGATGAGTTTTGGTCCGGCAGGAAAGGGGGGAGGCATGGGGCATCTCAGAGTTGGCGCAGGTTGGCGGGCTTCAATTTGTGCGAGCGCGCCTGCGGCATTGGTTGCCACCGGCTGTGCTTACCGCACGCCGATCGCGGCGCCGGCCGCTTCCGTCCTGCGCGGTGAGCTTGTCTGGGAGGCTGGCGGGCCGCTGCCGGCTTCGGCCTCAGCCATCGTCCAGATCCGCGACGTCGCCCGTCAGGATGTGGCGGCGCCGGTCCTGGGAGAAGTGCTGGTCAACCCCGCATCGGGGTCACCGCTGGCGTTCAGCGTCAGGATTGAGAAGACGCTGGGGCTGAACGCAAGGCCAGCCGCGTCCGCGCGCATCCTCGATGGCGATTTCCTGCTCTTCGTCACCGACACCTATACTCCCGTTGCGCTCGACGACGACAACGCCTTCGTCAGCTTGCGGTTGATTTCGGTGGAGCCCCCGATGCGGGAATTGAAGCCCTCGCCGCAAATGGTGGAATAGCCTCCCGCCCGCGGTCAGAACGGCCAGCCGCGCCGTTCCTTGACCGTCGAGAGTACGAAGTTGGAGGTTGAGTCCTTCACGCCCGGCAACCGCGCAAGTTTCTTTAGCGCTACCTCCGCATAGGAATCCATGTCCGCCGCGGCGACGATGAGCAGATAATCTCCGCCGCCCGAAATGGCGTGACAAGCGATGATTTCCTCTATGGACGCAACGCCCTTGACGAACGCATTGAGGAGATCCTCCGAATGTGTCTCCATCTTGACGAAGACATAGGCGAGAACGGCGACGCCGAGCTTTTTTCGGTCAAGGAAAGCGCCATATCCGGAGATGACGCCGATCTCTTCAAGGCGGCGCACGCGCCGATGACAGGCTGAAGGCGACAGCCCCGCGAGATCCGCAAGTTCGGCGTTGGTCAACCGCCCATCGTTTTGCAGGGCTTCGAGGAGTTTTTTGTCAAATTCATCGAGCACGGGAGAATATTGCGATAACGATAGCATGGCGCAAGGATTTTCGGATTAACTCGTCTTTTTAAGCAGAAAATCAAGAAAATCCCGCGACATGCGCGCTAAGATCCGCCCATGGAAAACTCCAGCAGAGAAATGCGCGACGCCGTGAGCGCCCCGAAAGCCAATCCATTCGCCGCCAACACCACGCATGCGCTGCGCGGCGATTACACCCGCATCGCCGCAGACTATACAGTCGAGCAGCCTTACGAGGCGTACACAGACGAAGAACATGAGCGCTGGCGCTATCTCTACGATCGTCAGTCGAAATTGCTGCCGGGATTCGCCGCGCGGGAGTTTATCGACGGCCTGAAAGGTCTCAACGCCGGCGGCGCCATCCCGCGGCTCGACTCGGCGAGCGAGGTGCTGGACGCCGCAACAGGCTGGCGTCTGGTCGCCGTACCCGGACTAATTCCTGACGACGTTTTTTTCGACCACCTCGCCAACCGGCGCTTTCCGGTGAGCTGGTGGATCCGCCGCGCCGATGAGCTGGATTATCTCGTCGAGCCGGACATTTTCCACGACTTCTTCGGGCATGTGCCGTTGCTATCAAATCAAACGTTTGCGGACTACATGCAGGAATATGGCAAGGGCGGCCTGCGCGCGCTCTCGCTCGGCGGCGAGAAGATGCTGGCCCGGCTTTATTGGTATATGATGGAATTCGGACTCATCAGAACGCCGGAGGGGCTGCGAGCTTTCGGCGCCGGCATGCTGTCGTCGAAGGACGAGACGATCTATTCGGTTGAAAGCCCCGCGCCGCACCGCGTCGGCTTCGATCTCGAACGGGTTCTCTCGACAAGCTACATGGTCGACGATTTTCAGAAGACATATTTCGTGGTTGACAGTTTCGACGAACTGATCGCCGCGACGGCTGTTGATTTCGCCCCGATCTACGCCCGCTTGAAGGGCGCAGCGCCCATTGATCCTGCAACGCTGCTTCCCGGCGACCGGGTGATATCGCGCGGAACCATCGGCGGCGCCTGAGCCGTCGGCATGAGACGCGTTCCCATCGTGTGGCATATCCTCAATAAAAAGGCCGCCCGCATGCAAGCGGGCGGCCCCTTTACTTTTGTTGTGGCGCTTACGGACGATTGACGACAACCGAGCGTGGAACACCGGCGGCGGCCGTGTTGCCGTTGAGCGCGACGACATTAAACGTGACGCTTGCGACTGAGTTTCGGCGCAGATTGCTGACTGTAGCCGAGCACGTGCCAGTTGTGCCGGTTGTGCAGCTGCCGGACGCCCCCGTGCTTGTGGTGATGTTGACAACGACGCCTGACTGGGCGGTTCCGGATCCGTTGTCGACCGTTGCGGTCATTGTTGCTCGCCAACGCTGCGTCGACGTGTTTTCGCCAAAGCCCGTGAGGTCAGTCAGTCGCGGACCCGCCGGCTCTTCGCCGCCACAGCTTGAAGGCACGGCGAAAGACTCTGTAATCGATGAACCCGTCGAGTTCATCGTTCCACCCTGGCCCATGCCGCGCGCCGCGAAGGCGGCCCAGATGAGACAGTCGCGGTCGGCGGGCGCCTGTGCGAGAAAGCCGTCCCGCATCTGGAAATAGGTGGGGGCCGCCGGGATGAAATTCATCCCGCCAACGATGTCGTCGAGGATGGCGTCGGTCGAAAAGCCGGCCGCCTGATAACGCTGCCACATATCCCAGACCGTCGCCGCGATGATCTCGCCATTGCGATGCACGCCGCGCGTCGAATTGAAGTTACCGATCGTATCCGGATGGACCGAATAGCGCGACGACCGGATGCCGTTCGGGTTGTTGAACGAATACTCACCGACGACGTCGTTATCGTTGATGATAATAGCAAGAACGTCGGACATTCCTTCGCCGATCGCGCCTGGAACCGCGCCGCTCATCGATCCGATCATGCGCCAGGTCAGGCCGTGTCCGTATTCGTGCCAGACGATATCGCTGTCGAGATCGCCGTCGCGGTTCGGCGTTGTGAGGTTCCACAGATACATCTGCATCCGCGGCGACGAACCGTCCGTAGGCGTTGCGAAGTTGGCGTTATTGAAGCTACCGCCATCCTGTGCTTCGGCGTTCACGCGATCGTTGCCGGCGCCGCCGAGATTGAAGTTGTTCTGCTGGAAATTGCCGGCAGCCTCATTGAACCCATGGCGATAAAGGCGGTCGTGGATGACATTGTTGAGATAAAACAGGTTCTGAACGGCGACGGCCTGATTCTGAGTCGTTGTCGGAGTCTGCGTTAGGTTGGCCGACGTAAGGAAGTTGCCGTCGGTGACGGCGACGCCGCCAGCGTCCGGTGAGTTGTTGTTGTCGCGATCAAGATAGGAGCGCACGTTATTGCCCTGAATGAGCACTGTGCTTTGCGTGCCCGAGAGCCAACCTTGCGGTGATTGCGCATTGCCCGCGCCCGGCCCATTGACGATGGTCTGTGGCGAAACGCCAGGATGGTCAGCAAATATGTTGTAGCTGTCCTCGGCCGTGCGCAGTTCGTTTGAAGCGACGCGGCCAAGGCTGTCGACCACCGTATGAAAAAGCTTGTTGTCGGTCTGGCTCCAGGTTTCGACGAGGAAGCCTTCGCTCAACTCGCCGTCGGTCTCCAGCACGACGCGTTCGACGGTGGGCGCTTGATAGAAGAAGTCAGTTTTCGCGAACCTGGCAATCGCCCCTGAACGGCCCGCGAGCGGCGGCGCGCGGGCCGCTGCGCCGAAATTCGCGTCAATCGCAACGCGAAGCGCTTCGGTCTCGGTCGTAAGGCTTCGGGCAACGCGACCCCGGACGGGGGCGACGCGGTCAATCAGGTGGATTGGCGTGCCGTCTGCTTCGAATACGGCCTTGGCGTAGGCGCCGTGAACACGCAGGCCGCCAATGCGCTGTTCAAAGCGCGCAATCGTGCGGCCTTGCTTGTCATTTCCCGCGCTTAGTTCGACGACCGAATCGGCCGTTGCGCGGTCCCCGCCGCGCAGCTCGATGGCTGCGCCGACCGTCTCGCGCAGGCTGGCTCGTTTCGCGGCGCGCAACAGGCTGGCGTCGGCGCTGATTTGAGCCTCGCGGTTCTCCAGCCCACCGGGGGATTGCGCCGATGCAGCGCTGAAGGCGACGCAGATCGCCGCGATGCTGACCAGTCCGATCAGCGATTTGGTTTGCCCTCTGACCATTCTTTCTCCTTGAAGCCCTTCCGGTCTGCTGCGCGGATCCCTTCGCGGTCGCCGCAGAACCGAAAGGAACGCCCGCGGCGGCGGTCCAAAATGGATACCGATCGCAACTATCAGGCAAGAAGGAGACTCGCCATTTGGGGGAAATATTTTTGGTAAAACGCAATATTATTGCGTTTATTTATCACAAACGCGTGAACATTGCCTCAAAATAGCGCAATGTAGAGATATAACATCACTTAGCTCTTTACGGCATTAGGCGATTGCAACCTATGCTTGCGCACGAGGCCGCGCATTTGGTCGTAGGAAAGATGGAGGAAGTCAGCGGTGCGACGCTGGCTCCATCCGCATGCCGAGAGGGCCTCTTCAACCCACTCGCGCTCAACGACGTCGAGACGCTTGCGCAGGTCGAAGCTGTGGGACGGCGCGGCGGGAACGGCCGTCGGCGCTACCGACGCCGTTCCGGCATGCTTGGGCCCGTTGGCGTTGGTTGGCGGGCCTGCAAGCGAGGCCGGCGGCCGAAATGGTCCGTCGAACGGATCGATCACCGCGGCGTCGATTGATCCCTCGTTCCCGTCGGCGATCCAGCGGTAGAACGTGCGCTCGGCAGCGTTTTTCAGTTCCCGGACATTACCGGGCCACGAATGAGCAACGAAGGCCTCAATGGCGGCGGGCGTGAAGCCGGCGAATTTCATGCCGGTTTCCTGCGCCATGCGCTGGGCGAAATGCGCCGCAAGCAGCGGGATATCCTCGCGCCGGGCGCGCAACGGCGGCGCGGCGATGACGTCGAACGCCAGCCGGTCGAGCAAGTCGGCGCGAAACCGCCCCGCCTCGGCGAGC
>JBGTFV010000187.1:0-14509 GCA_041747095.1 Parvularculaceae bacterium | reverse complement strand
CCCGCGCAATCGTATCCACGCTCTTCAACTCCCGCTCCATCCGCTCGCAAAACGCGGATGGTCAAACACTCCAAACGGGGGGTCAAAGTTGGACGCCGATAACCCCGCCTAAGGGGTCAAACTTGCACGCCGAAACACACCCGGCTTCACAGCAACCGTTTTTGATCGCCGTACCGTGCTAAGGCTGACCAGTTTGGGAAGAGGAGGAGATCACGGGCGCGTTGGACGCTGCCCGCACGGCGGCGTCCCAAATAGAATCAATCGCGGTCGGCCTGAGATTTTCGGGAGAACAGGCCCGTACGCGGAACACGATCATCGGCAAATGTCGCTGATGCTGAGCGGCCGTCTAGCTTGTCGGCGCTCCAAGGACCGAAACTGAAGCTGCGCGATCCGGCGTGAGGCTGGAAGCCGGTCAGAGGCACGCGGCCTGCAGTGTCGGTTTCGCCGGATGGTGCGGCCTGTCCAGGCGTTAGCCTCTGGGCGCGCGCCGTCTGATTGATGTATTTCACGCTTGTTCGGCTGAGCCGGTCGGGGAAGAGCTTCATCAGCTCCATGATTTCCGCCGGCATCTCGGTTGATGCGTTCAAGCCGATTGAGCGGGCTTCGGCCGCTTCAATCGGGTAATCATGGGTCCAGCGACCGCTGGATAGCTGTTCTGCCGCAGCAGCCGCTGCGTTGTCGGAAACCGTTCCGCGAAGCAATTCGCGAGCGGCCTTCTCAAGCTGGTCAATCGCCATCTTGCCGATATCTGCAAGAATAAGCGTGTAGTCCTGCGTCGCGTCTGGCGACTTCTGATCTCGCACGCGCATCAGCGAGGCGGCAGGAAACCCGTCGATCTGCGGATCGATCGGTCCGAGCACAGCGTGTTTGTTGAGAATAATCTCATCTGCCGCAAGGGCGATCAGCGTGCCGCCGGACATTGCGTAGTGGGGCACAAAAACGCGTTTCGGACCGGGGTGGGCCTTTACTGCGCGTGCGATCTGCAGTGCGGGAAGCACAAGCCCGCCCGGCGTATGCAGAATGATTTCGAGGGGTTGTTTTGGCGGCGTCGTGCGAATTGCTTCGAGCACGTCTTCGGCGTCGTTCAGGTCGATGTAACGAAGGATCGGGATGCCGAGCAGACCCATCGGCTCCTGTCGGTGGACGATCGCGATAATGCGGGATTTTCGCTTGCGCTGTACCCGGCTGAATTCGCGTTCGAGGAGCGCTCCCCGCTGCTGCCGCGTCAGCGCTGGGATAATGAAGAACGCGAACAGTATGAAGAGAAACGGCAACGCGCCGAGAAGTTCCTGCATGCCCCACCCCGAAAAAGATCGCCTGACGCTTCCCATTCGCAGAGCTCGCTGCGACAGAATGGAGCTATCTTCAGGCAATCATCCAACGATCCAACCCAACCCTATGCTGTAAGTCACTTATTTGCCCATACCTATGTGTCGGGCAGCTAACCCCTCGGCGAAACGCCTATACCGAGCCGAAATAGTGTCCGATCGACGTGCCAATGACCAGCGCCATGGTGGTCGATCAGGCCTCCAGAACGTTTCCACTGTTCTGCCAGTGGCCGATCAGCAACGCCGCCAGACGGTCAGGCGCGTCGAGCGGAATCCAGTGCCCGACGCCCATGATCCTCTCATATCGCCATAGTCCATCAACGAAATCGCCCGACAGCTCCATCTGCCTCTCGGTTAGATATGGGTCCCCGTCGCTCCAAACGCCCAATGCAGGAATGGAGACGCGCTCCGGCCCCATCGCTCCGGGCGCCGGCGGACGGAACATGCGCGCGAAGCTGATGTTCGAGCGGTACCAGTTGAGCCCCGCCGTCAATCGCCCCGGCCGGTCAAGCAAGGCAATGGCCTCTTCAATGTCTCCATGACCAGACCAATGCCGGCGCAATATGGCCCAGTCGTTCGCCCGATAGGCTGCTTCGCAAAGGCCCCTGAACTGATGAAAAACGATATAGAGGCTGCGCCATTTCTGCGCAGCGCCCGCCGCGAGGAAGGCGCGCGGATGGCCGACTGACAGCGCTGCCAAAGTTAAGCATCGGTCGGGCCGTTCCGCCGCTAGCGCCCAGGCGACTGCCGCACCGAAATCATGTCCAACTATGTGGGCTTTCGAAATGGCGAGTGCGTCCAGGATGGCGACCATGTCTGGAATCGCGCCGCGACGAAGCTCATATTCCTCGAGACTTTGAGGCATGTCGGTCTGGCCGAAGCCACGCATGTCAGGAACGATTACCCTGTAGCCGGCGGCGCCCAGCGGCGGCGCGATTTTCTCCCATAAAGACCCGCTATCTGGAAATCCGTGCATTAAAAGCGCTGCGCGACCGCCAACGGGGCCGTAATCGCGCACGAAGTGCTCAAGCCCGTTTGCGTTTACTCTGTGGGCGTCACTGCGCATAACCTGATCATCAATGTCGCTACCGGCGGACGTCACCCATTTTCGCGTCGCGCAAGAAACGCAAGCCGTTCAAACATATGGACGTCCTGTTCGTTTTTTAGGAGCGCTCCATGCAGCGGGGGAATGGCCTTGCGAGGATCGCGCTCTCGGAGAACTTCCTCTGGAACGTCCTCTGACAGCAGTAGTTTGAGCCAGTCGAGCAGCTCAGAGGTGGAGGGCTTTTTCTTGAGGCCGGGCACCTCTCGGATCTCATAAAAGATTTTCAGCGCGTCGGCGACGAGGCGCTGCTTCACGCCCGGAAAATGCACCTCAACGATTTCGGCCATCGTTTGCGGATCGGGAAATTTGATGAAGTGGAAAAAACACCGGCGTAAAAACGCATCGGGGAGTTCTTTTTCGTTATTGGACGTGATGATGACAACGGGGCGCTTCCGGGCCCGGATCGTTTCGCCCGTCTCGTAGACAAAGAATTCCATACGATCGAGTTCTTGAAGGAGATCGTTTGGAAATTCGATGTCAGCTTTGTCGATTTCGTCGATCAGCAGCACTGGCCGCTCAGGCGCAGTAAATGCCTCCCAAAGTTTACCGCGCTTGATGTAATTGCGCACGTCCCGGGCGCGTTCCTCGCCGAGTTGTCCATCCCTGAGGCGGGCGACGGCGTCGTATTCGTAAAGACCCTGATGGGCCTTGGTGGTCGATTTGATGTGCCATTCAAGCAAGGGCGCGCCCAACGCCTTGGCGACTTCCTGCGCCAGCACGGTTTTCCCCGTGCCAGGTTCGCCCTTAATCAGTAGCGGGCGCTCAAGCGTCACGGCGGCGTTAACGGCGACCTTCAGGTCGGCCGTCGCTATGTAATCCCGGGTTCCAACAAACTTCACTTCGACCTCATCTGTGCTGCCGGAGGCGCTTCCCCGCTCACGCGGTAAACTATAGGAAGGCCGCTGCAGGCGGACAATCGCGCTGCGCACCAGTCGCGAGCTGCCGCAGCCACATTGGGGAGAGCGAGATGAACACAACTGTTTACGATTTCCACGCCCGTCTGCTTGATGGGACCAATCAGGCGCTTGCCGACTATCGTGGAGAGGCTCTGTTGATCGTCAACGTCGCCAGCAAATGCGGCTTCACTCCACAATATGCCGGATTGCAGGCGCTGCATGACAGATTTTCCTTACAGGGCTTCAAGGTGCTTGGGTTCCCGTCGAACCAGTTTGGCGCGCAGGAGCCGGGCACCGAAATGGAGATTGCCAGCTTCTGTTCGACGACTTACGGGGTAACCTTTCCGATGTTCGCAAAGATCGACGTGAACGGATCGTCGGCGCACCCGCTTTATGAGTTTCTGAAGACACAGAAAAAAGGTCTTGCCGGCACAACGTCGATCAAGTGGAACTTCACGAAATTTCTTGTTGACAAGACCGGCGGCGTTGTCGCGCGCTTCGGTCCTCAGGACACGCCGGAGTCGATTGCGCCGGAAATCGAGAAAGTGCTCCAAGCCGACTAGATGCGACGGGCGCGGACATCCTCCAGTACGGCGCGAGCCGCGTTATGGCCGGGCGCGCCGGTCACGCCCCCGCCCGGATGCGCGCCAGAGCCACATAGATAAAGACCTTTCAGCGGCATACGGTAATCTGCATAGCCGATCTGCGGACGGGCAGAGAACATCTGATCGAGCGAGAGCCGGCCATGGAAGATATCTCCGCCGGTCAATCCGAATTTGCGTTCAAGGTCTAGCGGGGTGTGAATTTGCCGCGCGATTATGCTGTCCCTGAAGTTCGGCGCAAACGCCGTTACGGCATCGATGGCGGCGTCTGCGGCAGCTTCGCGGCAATCGTCCCAAGTCCGTCCACCGGGCAGTTCCGGGGCGAAATGCTGGCAAAAGAGGCTGGCGACATGTTTGCCCTCTGGCGCAAGGCTATCGTCCATCGTCGAGGGGATCAGGATTTCTACGACGGGAGCGCTGGCCCATCCGTCGCGGCGGGCATCGAGATAGGCGCGATCCAGATAGTCGACGCTTGGGCCGATGATGATTCCGGCCCGATGGTGCTCGGCGGCGATCCGTCCGGGAAGGCAGCTGAAGTCTGGCAATTCCGCCAGGGCGACATTCATTCGGAGCGTACCCGAGCCGCAGGCATAGTTCCGCATACGGGCGACAATGTCCGCGTCGATCGATCCCTCAGGGGCTAATTCGGTCAAAAGCATTTTCGGATTGACGTTGGCGATGCAAATTCTTGCGCTGATCGTTTCACCATTTTCGAGTTGCACGCCTGTCGCTTTGCCTTCGCTGGTCAAAAGCTGTGCAACGGCTGCGTCCGTCCGGATATCGACGCCCTTTTCGATAGCCGCTCGGCGCATTGCCTCGGTGATCGCCCCCATTCCGCCAATTGCATGGCCCCATCGTCCCCGCACGCCGTTCACTTCGCCAAAGGCATGATGCAGCAGAACGTATGCCGTTCCTGGCGTATAGGGCGAAGCGTAGGCCCCGACGATGCCGTCAAACGCGAAGGCGCCGATAACGGCCGGATGGGAAAAATACGCTTTCAGGAACTCCGCCGCAGACTTCGTGAAGAGATCAGCGATCAGCCGCTGATCGGCGAGCTTAAGGCGGCGCAACCGGTCGCCGGCGCGCAACGCACGCCAGATATCGCCGAGGCCGCCGCCGAGATTGGGCGGCGCCTCAAGAACAAGCTCGCGCAGCACATCCGCACCGCGTTCGACAGCAGCGAAATAAGCGGGCAGAGCGGCGGCGTCAGTCGGAGAAATCCGTTCGAATTCCGTATGCGCCCGATCCGCCTCGAACGGAAGTTTCAGATAGGCCCCAAGTTCGGGACCGAGCGGCCAAAAATTGGCTATGTCGCGCTCTATGATGCGCAACCCGAAGCGGCTTAGCTCCAGGTCAGCGATGACCTTGGGATTTAGGAGACTGACCGTGTAGCTCGCCGTGGAGTTACGGAAGCCCGGATAGAACTCTTCAGTGACCGCCGCCCCGCCGACAATGCTCCGGCGCTCGACCATGCGGACGGAGAGGCCGGCTGAGGCAAGATACCAAGCGCAAACGAGACCATTGTGGCCCGCGCCGATGACGAGAACGTCCGTTTTAGTAGCCGCCATGCCTTCTCCACCGCTGCCAAAGGTGTTTTCCAGCGGCTTATGCGCGCGGGCTGCGCGAGGTGGCAAGCAGGCGGTTGAACGCTGGGCGGATTATCGCGCGGTAGGCTGGGATTTGCGGCGCACGCCCTTTGTTCCTTGGACAGGTTTTGTTAGACCGTCCCTCAGGCCACCGACTCGAAAGGCTCAGCCATGCAATTTTTCCTCGACACCGCCGAAATTGACGAGATCAAGCGCCTCCTGCCTACCGGGCTGGTTGACGGCGTTACGACCAATCCAACCTTAATCATGAAGTCAGGTCGGGACTTCCGCCAGGTCGTCGCGGAAATATGCGACCTCGTTGACGGTCCAGTGAGCGCCGAGGTGACCGCCACTGAAACGGATGCGATGATCCGCGAAGGAAAATCGCTCAGCGAAATCGCTGAAAACGTTGCCGTCAAACTTCCGTTGACGCTCGATGGCATCTCCGCTTGCCGAGCGCTTTCCGACGATGGGATCATGACCAACGTAACGCTCTGTTTTACGGCCAATCAGGCGCTTCTGGCGGCAAAAGCGGGAGCGACGTTCATCTCGCCGTTTATTGGCAGGCTCGACGACATCGGCGGGGAGGGGATGGAACTCATCCGCGAGATTCGGCAGATTTACGACAACTATGATTTCGATACGGCGATTCTTGCTGCTTCCGTTCGCTCGCCCTTGCATGTGAGGGATGCGGCGCTCGCTGGCGCAGATGTCGCGACGCTGCCACCCGCCGTCGTTAGAGCGCTTGCCCATCATCCGCTGACGGATAAGGGGCTTGAAGCCTTTCTGTCGGATTGGGCGAAAACGGGCCAGAAAATTCTTTGACCGTGGTTCCGCTCGCCAGTCCGACCCCGCTGATCCCGACGTGCGTCCGTTGAGGGTGCTGCGCCTCATTTTTGCGGCGACGCTGGCGCTGTCGGTGTTTTGCCTCGCGGCTTTAGCAGGCGCATCGCCAGCGTTGGCGCAAGCAGCCCTTTCCGCCGAAGCCGTTGCGCGCGACAAGGAGATTGTTGCTGCGGCGCGCGACCTCAGCGAGCTTGCCGAGCGGATCAATGCGGGCGACCCAAAAACGGTCCAGACGTCGGACGCAGTCTTGCGCGATTTGATCGCGGGCGGGCGTGCGCGGCTAGCAGCTATCGAAGGCGACCTCCGTCGCGTTTCATCCGAAATAGACCTATTGGGTCTGGCGCCGGGAGAAAACGATCCTCCGGAGGCGTCGTCCGTCGCAGACCAGCGCTCTCGGCTCGTTGCGCAGGTAGGCGCCCTTGAAGGCCAGCGGCGTCGGACCCTTGCTAACCTTGAACTCGCAAGCGCGCTGCTGACGCGCGTTAGTCAGCGAAGAATAGTCTCCTTCTATGCCGGGCTTCTCGAACGCGGACCCGGGCTGATTGATCCACGATTGTGGACGTCGGCAGCGGTCGCTGCGAGCGGCGTTGGCGACAAGTTTGAAGCCTATTTCCAGCGCTGGGACCAAAGCCGCGACCCCGCCATAGATGATCAAGGGCGCGCGTTCCGATTTGCGGTTATGGCGTCCGCGCTCGTCCTCGCGATCCTTATCTTCGGGCCGGCCACGCGGATTGCGCGGCGATCAATTTCGGGCCGCTTCATGCAAGGCGCGCCAACTGAAGCCCGCCGTTTGACCCTTGCCGGCCTGACCATGATGGCGCGTCTGTCGTCTGCGGCAGTCGGCGGGATCGTTGTAATCGCTGCGGCCCGGAGCCTTGGCCTCATCGACGCTGCTGCAAGCCCCGTCATTGATGCAATATGGCGCGCCCTGATGATTTTCGCGGCGGCTGAAGGCTTCGCCAGCGGTTTTTTCGGCCGCGCCGCCGCCCGCGATTGTGCGGCGCAATGGGCGCTCGCCCCTGTCGATCCTGGGCGGGCTACACAGGCGCGCGCGCTGATCGTTAGCTACGCGGCAATCTTCGCTTTGGTTACGGTGATGACGGCAATTGGCGTAGCAGTCGACACAGGGGCGTCAGCGGATCGCCTTCTGCGCGCCGTCGGCGCCGGAATGATGGGGCTAACGCTTTTTCTGGGTAGTGCGCCTCGGTTCTGGGCTTCGCCAGTCAAGGGGGCGGACCCCCCGGGTAATAGTGGCGCCGATGATTCAAAGCCGCCGCGCGGCAAGCTGTTTCAGCATGTCCGCCCTGTGCTCAGGGCGGCTTCGATTGTTATCGTGATCGCTGCGCTTGTGGGCTTTGTGGCGCTTGCTGAGTTCCTTTCGTCCCGGGTTTTGTTCCTCGGACTTGCCGCTGCGGCTGCATGGTTCTTGCGCGCAATCGCAAATCAAAGCGTCGCGTGGATTGAGCAAAAGCTTGTCGCAAGGGCTGGCTGCGACGGGCGGAGCGCTGCCAAGGGCGAAAGTGACGAAGATAGCGACGTCGGCGCGTTCTCCTTCTGGACCGGGCTCGTTATCGACGTCGTTCTATTTATAGTATTCGCGCCGATCATTCTTTTCATTATCGGAGTGGATCGTCAGCGTATCTATGACATCGTCCAGCAAGCGTTCATCGGTATACGGATAGGCGGCGTTACCATTTCTTTTGCGGAGATCGCGGCGGCGCTGATCGTCTTCGCCGGCGTACTCATCGCGACACGTTTATTTCGAACCGCGCTTGACAAGGGGCCTCTTGCCCACAGCCGAATTGATCCGGGGGTCCGAAATTCCCTGACGACTTTAATCGGCTATCTCGGACTGATTCTTGCGATTTTCATGTCGGTGACGACGTTGGGGTTCGATCTGTCGAACCTCGCTCTCATTGCCGGCGCCCTGTCTGTGGGCGTTGGCTTCGGACTGCAGAGCATCGTCAATAATTTTGTGTCGGGGCTGATTCTTCTGTTCGAACGACCCGTCAAAGTGGGTGACTGGATCGTCACGACATCGGGCGAGGGCATCGTCAAGAAGATCAGCGTCCGCTCGACCGAAATCGAGACGTTTGATCGCTCCACGATTATCGTTCCAAATTCCGAACTTATCAGCTCAACCGTAACTAACTGGACGCACAAGGATAAACTGGGTCGGATCATTATCAAGGTCGGGGTCGCCTACGAGTCTGACCCTGAGAAAGTCCGGGAGGTGATGTTGAAATGCGCCAACGATCACCCCTTGATTGTGCGGTTCCCTGAACCATTTGTTGTATTTTTGAATTTCGGGGATTCCTCACTAGATTTCGAAATCCGGGCGTTCGTTCGCGATATCGGCACCGGTTTGCGTGTGCGTACTGATCTGCGGTTTGCGATCGTCAAGGCATTCCGTGAGGCAGGAATCGAAATTCCGTTCCCGCAGCGCGATGTGCATATCCGTTCGATCGCTTCTGCCGCTTTGCCGTTGGCCACAGCTGCCGCCGCGGCGCCGGAACCCTCGCCTCAATCTTCGACTATGCCGGCGCATGAACAGGAAGATCCAGGCGATATCGCGCCGGACGATTGAAAAAGGGTTGTCAGGATGAGCGCAAGCAATTTCGTTTTCGACCCGCCGCCGCAACCCTTCGTCCGGGTAAATGGCGGCGGGTTGTTCCCCGTTCGGCGCATTTTCTGTATCGGGCGCAATTACGGCGACCACGTCAAGGAAATGGGCGGCGATCCTCGTGCTGACCCGCCGGTGTTTTTCACAAAGCCAGCGGATGCAGTATTCGAGAGCGGACAGACAATGGCCTTCCCGCCGGCCACAAATGACCTCCATTACGAAGGCGAGCTCGTTGTTGCGCTTGGCGGGGCGTTGAACCGCCAGCCCTCGCATGCGGAAACGCGCGCCGCTTTGTTTGGTTATGCAGCCGGATGCGACTTGACCCGACGCGACCTGCAAGCTGCGGCAAAAAAGAATGGCGGACCGTGGGATTCCGGAAAGGGGTTTGATCGCTCAGCCCCGATTGGTGAGATATCGCGGTCGGCTCCGGCGGATGGTGCGCGCCTCGTTTTGCGGGTGAATGGCCAGGTCCGTCAGAATGCGCCGTTGTCCGACATGATTTGGTCCGTTCCCGAAATCGTGAGCGGGTTGGCGAACCTCTTTGACCTGCGCCCAGGCGATCTTATCTTCACGGGAACGCCGGCTGGCGTAGGGCCGCTCCAGCCCGGCGACGACATCAACGTCGAAATTGAAGGGTTGCCTTGCTTAGAGTTTTCGATGGGGAAGACTTTGGAATGATGGCGTTGGACGAAAAAGCCACGCGTTACCGCGATGTCGCCGCTGAGATTGCCGCCGTGCTCGAAGGCGAAACCAATCTCGTTGCGCGCATGGCGACCGTGTCAAACCTGTTGCACCATGCATTCGATTATTTTTTTTGGACGGGGTTCTACGTGGTCGACCCTGAGAAACCGGATGAACTGGTCGTCGGGCCGTATCAGGGAACGCTCGGGTGTCTGCGCATCCCGTTCGGCGCAGGAGTGTGCGGCGCGGCGGCCGCATCGCGCGAGACCGTGATTGTCGATGACGTGCATGAATTTCCTGGTCACATCGCTTGCGACAGCCGGTCGGAATCGGAAATCGTTGTTCCGGTGTTTGACCGCAAAGGTAACCTCATCGCTGTCTTTGATGTAGATAGCGACCAGAAAGCCATGTTCGACGAGGCTGATCAGGAAGGGCTTACGGCAATTCTCAAAACTGCGTTTGGCTAAGCCACACAGTGGTGGCGTTTAGTCGGCGTCGCCGGTGCGTTCGTCGCGGCTCTGATTGCGCAAGTTGGCGCGCGCGTCTTCGATTATCCGCCGCACCTCTATCGGTTCATCCAGATTGGGTAGCGTGATGACGCCGACGCCCGTGCCGCGCAGAACAACCGAACCATAGTCAAAAATGCGGCCAAGAACCGACTGTGTCAGCGTTATCTCCTCGATCTTGTTGAGGCTGACTTCCTGCGTTCTGCGAGATATGAGGCCGATCTTGAACACGAACCGGAACGTCGTAACCACGATTTCGGTTGTGATCAGGTGAATGACATGAAGCAGAAGGATGAGTGAGCCAGCCACAGCGCCGATCGCGCAAAACAGCCACCCCCACCGCAGCAGCGAGAAATCAAGTCCGACAACAAACTGGAGGTACCCAAAAAGCAGCGCCGGCGACAGACCAAGGGCAAACCAGAGAGCCGGAAACAGGCTGTAGGTCCAGTTGAAATTGGCCCGGTAAATGATCTGCTCCCCCCGCGCGAGGGTCTTGCTTACATAACCGCGGTAGCTGGCGGATGGGGAGATATCGGTCATTGTTGTCATGCCTGCCCATATAATTGACGGCGCCGCTCCTGAGAATGGCTTCCCGCGTTGAAAGCGGAAAGCCGCCGGGATATGAGACCGCCATGTCGCTTTCCGGTCACGGTTGCAGCGGCTGCAAGATTTCTCTCTTTAGGAAAGAACCGGATCTGGCCGATGGCTAAACATCAGTACATCTATTTCATGCAGGGGCTCACCAAGGCCTTTACCGGCGGTAAAAAAGTTCTCGAAAACATCCACTTGCAATTCTATCCCGACGCTAAAATAGGCGTCGTTGGCGTCAACGGTTCAGGGAAATCGACCCTCCTCAAAATCATGGCCGGCGTTGACAAGGAATTCGGCGGCGAGGCGTACGCGGCTGAGGGCACGCGGATCGGATACCTCGCACAGGAGCCTCAGCTCGATGCGACCAAATCCGTCTTCGAGAACGTCATGGAGGGCGTCGGCGAAATCAAGGCCAAGATCGACGCCTTTAATGACGTCTCGATGCGGCTCGGCGAGGATTATTCGGATGAGCTTATGGAGGAGATGTCAAAGCTCCAGGAGGAAATCGACGCCGCCGACGCTTGGGATATCGAGAGCAAGGTCGAGATGGCGATGGAGGCGTTGCGCTGCCCGCCGGGGGACTGGCCTGTCGACCGTCTGTCGGGCGGGGAGAAGCGCCGCGTAGCGCTGGCCCGGCTGCTGCTATCCAAGCCTGACCTCATATTGCTTGACGAGCCGACCAACCACCTCGACGCCGAGTCCGTCGCCTGGCTTGAGAACTATCTGCGCGATTTTTCAGGCGCTGTCATTCTGGTGACTCACGACCGGTATTTTCTCGATAACGTGACGGGCTGGATTCTCGAACTCGATCGCGGGCGCGGCATTCCTCACGAAGGCAACTATTCGTCGTGGCTTGAAGCCAAGCGCAAGCGCATGGAGCAGGAAGACCGCGAAGAGCAAAATCGCAAAAAAGCCCTTGATCGCGAGTCGGACTGGATCCGCGCCAGTCCCAAGGCTCGTCAGGCGAAATCCAAGGCGCGCATCAATGCCTATGATGACCTGCTGGCGCGCGCTGGCAAAGAGGACGTGGGCGTCGCCCAGATACAAATACCGCCCGGGCCGCGCCTTGGCGGCGTCGTGATTGAGGCCGACAATCTCAAGAAGGGTTTCGGCGACAAACTGCTGATCGATGGGCTGTCTTTCAAGCTGCCGCCGGGCGGTATCGTCGGCGTCGTCGGCCCTAACGGCGCAGGCAAAACGACGCTCTTCCGCATGCTGACAGGTCAGGATGAGCCGGACAACGGGTCCTTGCGGATTGGCGAGACGGTGAAGCTGGGCTATGTCGATCAATCACGCGACAATCTCGATGGAAGCAAGAACGTCTGGGAAGAAATCTCCGGTGGGCTGGACATTATTCAGCTTGGAAAGCGGGAGATACCATCGCGCGCCTATGTCGGCTGGTTCAACTTCAAGGGCGGGGACCAGCAGAAAAAGGTCGGCACATTGTCAGGCGGCGAACGCAATCGCGTGCACCTCGCAAAGATGCTGACGGAGGGCGCCAACCTTCTTCTGCTTGACGAACCGACAAACGATCTCGACGTCGATACGTTGCGCGAATTGGAAAGGGCGCTGGAAGACTTCGCCGGTTGCGCCGTTATAATCAGTCACGATCGATGGTTCCTCGACCGCATCGCAACGCACATCCTCGCTTTCGAAGGCGATAGCCACGTCGAATGGTTCGAGGGAAATTTCGCGGACTATATGGAAGATAAAAAACGCCGCCTCGGCCCCGACGCCGACGTACCGCGACGGATCATGTATAAACCGCTGACGCGTTAGCCCGCACCAGCTCGCAAGGATCTCCATGGGAACGATCACGCCCGAACTGGTCGCCGAACACGGTCTCACGCCAGAGGAATACGATAAACTGCTCAAACTTCTCGGGAGAGAGCCCAACCTTGTTGAGCTCGGCATCGTCTCTGTGATGTGGTCAGAGCACTGCTCGTATAAATCCTCGCGCCGACACCTGAAAAAACTCCCCACCAGCGCCCCTTGGGTGATTTGCGGCCCGGGTGAGAATGCCGGCGTTATCGATATCGGCGAGGGGCTCGCCGCCGTCTTCAAAATGGAAAGCCACAATCACCCGTCCTTTATCGAACCATATCAAGGGGCGGCGACCGGCGTCGGCGGCATTATCCGTGACGTCTTCACTATGGGCGCCCGGCCCGTGGCCAACCTCAACGCATTGCGCTTCGGCGACTGGGAACATCCGCGCACCCGCAGTCTTGTTGCCGGCGTCGTCGCAGGCATCGGCGGCTACGGCAACTGCATGGGCGTGCCGACCGTCGGCGGCGAGACAAATTTTGACGCCGCCTACAACAACAACATTCTCGTCAATGCGATGACAGTCGGCATCGCACCGAAAGACCGCATTTTCTATTCAGCGGCGAGGGGCGCAGGCAATCCGGTTGTGTATGTAGGCTCGAAAACCGGTCGCGACGGCATTCACGGCGCGACGATGGCGTCTGCCGAATTTGACGAGGCGTCCGCGGAAAAAAGGCCAACCGTTCAGGTCGGCGATCCGTTTACCGAGAAACTTCTGCTGGAGGCGTGCCTTGAATTAATGGCGGGCGATGCGATCGTCGCCATTCAGGATATGGGCGCGGCTGGTCTTACGTCTTCTTCTGTGGAAATGGCCGCGAAGGGCGGTGGCGGGATCGACCTCGATCTTGATCGCGTGCCGCAGCGCGAACGCGGCATGAACGCTTATGAGATGATGCTGTCGGAGTCTCAGGAACGCATGCTGATGGTCTTGAAGCCCGGCAAGGAGGAAGCTGCAAGGGCAATCTTCGAGCGTTGGGGCGTCGATTTCGCTGTCGTCGGCGTCACCACCGACACAGGCAAGATCATTGTGCGCCACATGGGTGCAATAGAGGCGGAATTGCCAACATCGCTGCTTGCCGATGATGCGCCGAGCTATGATCGCCCTACCGCGCCGCGTATTGCGCCAACCGCGCTAGCGGATCCGTCTGCGGAATATCGTGAAGTTCAGATCGAACTTATTGCAAAGGGCAAATCGGAAGGCGAGTTGGAAGGCGTGCTGATTGCGCTATACGAGGATCGCCTCGCCGCGTTTCCCGGTTTAACGGGTAGCGCCTCCACTATCGGGCGCGACCGGGCGACGCTTTATGCGCGCTTTGTCGACAATGACAGCCTTGACCTCGGCCCGGTTGATGAAGCCGCTCATAATCTCAGGGCGCTTGGGGTCGTTGACCGAACGCAAGTCGAGACGTCGCGCGAGACCGTAAACCTCGCCGATCAGCCCGGCGCCGACACGCTGTTGACTGCGCTTGCGACCTTAATGGCGCGGCCCTCGCTTTGCTCGCGGCGTTGGATATGGGAGCAGTACGACCACACGGTGATGGGCGACACGATTATTTCGCCGGGGGGCGATGCGGCGCTCGTGCGCATTCACGGCTCCATCCGCGCCCTTGCGGTTACGACGGATGTTACCCCTCGCTACGTCAAGGCCGACCCGTTTGAAGGCGCCAAGCAAGCGGTAGCGGAAACCTACCGGAATATTTGCGCCACGGGCGCGGCTCCGCTCGCCATCACGAATTGCCTGAATTTTGGCAATCCTGAGCGTCCGGAAGTTATGGCGGAATTCATTGGCGCGATCGAAGGCATGGCGGCGGCTGCTGCAGCCCTCGACTATCCCGTCGTTTCCGGCAACGTGTCGCTCTACAACGAGACCAATGGCGTCGCCATTCCGCCGACCCCTGCAATCGGCGGCGTTGGCGTGATC
>JBGTFV010000186.1:0-7053 GCA_041747095.1 Parvularculaceae bacterium | reverse complement strand
CGCCGCCGGCCGAGGGCGGACGCCGCATCGCATACTCACAACATTCTCCGAGGCGTCAGAGCTGTCCGTATTCAGCCAAGCGCGTCCGGAGCCGGGAGCGCTCAGGAGCGGCGGCGTACTGACGATCTACGTCAGCGCCCCGCCGCCCCCGAACGCCGAACGTCGCCGCGCGCGGCGCGGCGACGAGGTCAGGCGTTCCTGATCGGTTCGCTCGTATCGATCGCGGCGCCTGCATCTGCGGATGCCGTCCCGAGCCAGTTGAAGCGTTCGGTGCTGAGCAAAATAAAGTGGATCAGCAGCGCGAGGATGAAGAGGAACGTGAACAGTCCGATGAGCGCGCGGCGCGGATCGAACAAAAGCCATACTTTCCACATAGGTCGTTTCTCCTAGCCGATGAAAGGTGTGGCGAAGGCGCTCAGACCAGCGACGCTATCTTGTAGCATCGCATAGCCTTGCGGGCCGGGTATCCACGGACGCCATGCCCACACCAGGAAGTGAGCGATGATGGCGATCACCGTGAAGATGATGAAACTCATCATAAATATCTTGTGAAACTCCTGGGCCTCAGTCGCCGTCAACCCTGACAGCGAATCAGACCTGCTACTTTCGTTCATCGGTTTACCTCCTTTGTTGGACCAATGGTCGTTGCCGCTATTTAGACCCGCGGCCAGGGCTTGTATCAGCAGCAATCCGGCTACTGAATTCTTGGATGCGTTGTGGCGCTCGCCTTGCGGCGCTCAGCCCATGAAAAGCCATGGCAAGGCCGAACGGGCCGAACCTGCTGCTTCGCTGAAAATTGATTCTCGGCGCTTGGCGCCATGCCCTTGCCGCGACAGTCTGCGCAAGGCAGCGGCGACGAGGCAGATCGGATAGGCGAGGATGAAGTAAAACCGGTATTCGCTTGTGGACTGAGAGCGAGAACGCTCCACATCCAATCGCATTGTTTCAACGGCCATGTTGCGTTTCCTTTGCCCTTGACGGAGCTCGCGCTCCCTTTGTTGATATGCACGCGAGATGTTTGATCATGCCGCGCGCACTCCCGACTTGCCGCGGAACGCCGCCTCGACGGATTCTGCGGTTACGATTTTCTGCCCGGCTCCGCGCGCGATGCGCTCCGCTGCGTCGCGTAGGGATTTGGCGGCGGAAATCCGCACAAGGATGGGTTCCTCGGCAACGAGATCGTTAAGTAGTTCCGCCGCGTCGGCGTCCCATGCGAGTTCGCCGCCCCGCTTCGCCGGAGTCGCCGCCACCTGGTCGAGGTCGCGCGCAAGCGGCAGAATATTGAAGAGTGCGTCGAACAGGCCGTTACAGAACTCCTGCACGATATAGGTCGCTCCCGCGTAGCCCATGTAAGGCGTACCGGTATGGCGCCGGATCAGCGCGCCCGGAAATGACGCCGGGATAAATATCGATCGCGCGCCTGCCTCCGCGAGATACATGCGCTCGTTATAGCTGCCGTAAACAACCAGTGGCGCACCGGCCTTAATGGCGTTGCGTACCGCGTCGTTATCGGTCTTCTGGCCGGCCTTGCGTGAAATGGCAAAGCCGCAAGGCAACCCGAGCTCGTCTTCCAGATAGTTCCGGACGCCCCGCGCATAGGTCTCGTTGGCGACGATGCCGAAGCTTGCCGTGCCAAAGAAATCCTGCGTCACTGAGCGCCACAAATCCCAAACGGGCTTGATGGTCGTGTGCTTCTCGCGTTCAATAAACGGCTCCGGATCAAGACCGGTCAGCTCTCCTAATGCACGGAGGAATTTCGTCGTCGAGTGGAGCCCGATAGGAGCTTGCAGATAGGGGCGCTCAAGCGCTTCACAGAGCAGCCGCCCAAATTCCCGATAGAGACAAACATTCACCTCGGCATCGCCGAGGTCTCGCACGTCGGCGAGATGGCTACCGAGCGGGAATTCCATGTGCACCGACGCGCCAACACCTTCAATCAGCCTGCGGATTTCTGCAAGATCCGACGCCATGTTGAACATGCCGTAGGAAGGACCGATGATATTGACGCGGGGCTTGGCCCCTTCTTTCAGCGGGCGCGGTTTGGGATTGCGCCCCTTCGACTGACCGTATTCGGTCCATAGCCAGGCGAGCGCGCGATCGGCGCACTGCCACTGATCCTCGTCGATCGTACGCGGCAGAAAGCGCTGTACGTTGGACCCCTCGGGCGTCACGCCACCACCAATCATCTCCGCAATCGAGCCCGTCACAACTACCGCAGGCAATGCCCGGTCGAGCGTTGCGCGCGCCCGCGTCATGGCCGCTTCCGTGCCGTGCTGACCTAGCTCTTCTTCGCCGAGACCAGTGACGACAATCGGCAGCTCGTGCGGCGGCAAGGCGTCTGTGTAATGAAGAACCGACGTGACTGGGAGATTTTCGCAGCCCACAGGACCGTCGATAATAACCTGCAAGCCCTTGATCGCCGCGAATACGTAGACCGCGCCCCAATAGCCGCCCGCGCGGTCATGATCGATTACAAGCATGGGCTTGCCCCCATCTGGTCGATGGCAATCTGGTTAAGCCGCTCGGCGATAGATTTACCCACCGATCGCCTCCTGTTCGCGCCTTGCTTTCGCGAGCGCCTCAAGACGGCGTTCCTGCTTTGCGCGAAAATCAGGACGGATCGCCGGCTCGCCCTGCCAGACGCCAGCGGAATCGCCTGAACCAACGCCTTCAAAAAAGGCGCGCATGTCGTTGAACCGGCCTTGATTGCCGATCGCCGCATTGACGACATCGGCCAGCGATCCTGCTCCTGCCGCTCCCATCAGGGGCCGGGCAGAAATAAGGTTCGTGAAATAAAGGGATGGTCGCGCGCGTTCCTTCGCATACTGAACGACTGGCGTCGTACCGATTGCGAGCTCAGGATTGAATTCCTCAATCGCCGCAATGTCCTGTTCGAGCGAGGCGCGGAAACGCACCATGACGCCGCGCGCCGCGAGCCACGCTTCGTCGTCGGTCGACCAGCGCGTCCGCGGACAGGCGCTGCCGACGTAACGAACGTCCGCGCCGCTTTCGACGAGGAGGCGCGCAACCAGTAATTCGGAGCCTTCATATCCGGAAACAGTGATCCGGCCCTTGATTGGTTTGGCGGCGAGCGCAGCTTCGATACCCGGCAGGCAGGCGTTTTGAGCGGCTTCAATTTTCGCGTTGGAGACGCCGCATGCAGCGCCAATAGCCGCCAACCACGCGGCGGTTCCATCGCGGCCCACGGGGGCTGAGCCAACGACAGGCCGTCCGGCGGACTCAAACTCGCGTATCGACGCCGTGTAGAACGGGTGAATGGCGGCGGCGACTGAACAGTCGAGCGCTGCATAAAGCTCGCGCCACTCGCGCGTCGGCACCACGGGTCCGGCCGCAAGGCCCATCGGCGCCAGCATCCGTCCGATGCTGACCGGATCGGCTGGAAAAATTTCGCCCAGCAGGGCAACCGTCGGCGCCTCACCGGTGGCGCCAGCGGGACGGGCGACCGGGCCGGCTTCGGCTTCGCTTCGGGCGTATTTCAGCATTGCGCCGGCCAGCACGTCCTTGGCTTCGGCATGGGTCGGTACGCCGAAGCCAGGCACGTCGATGCCAATGATCCGCACGCCATTAATCTCTTTCGGCAAGAGACGGAGCGGAACGCCAGAGGCTGTCGGCACGCAGAGATTGGTGACGACAATCGTGTCGTAGAGTTCCGGGTCGGCCAACTTGTGAACCGCCTCGCGGATATCTTCGAAAAGCTTGCCCGTCACCAGCGTTTCAGAATTGAAGGGCACATAACCGACAGTGCGCCGCGCGCCATAGAAGTGCGAGGTGAATGTCAGTCCGTAGACGCAGCAGGCAGATCCGGAGAGCACTGTCGCCGTGCGACGCATACGCAAGCCAACGCGGAGCGAACCGAACGCCGGGCACATGCTCTGCGGCTGATCGTGCGGGCCCACCGGATAGTCCCGCGCGTAGGCGTCGAGAACGTCGCTCTTGCCGGCGGCCTTCGCCGCCTCCCGCATTTCGTTTTTGCCGCCATGGCAGCCGCTCGCCGGCAACCCTTGAGGCGCAATCGCGTTCGTATCTGCGGGGGTTTCCGATGCGTCGAGCGGGCTCACGATATTCCTCAAACTGTTTCGTAGACGACTTCGAGCGAGGGACGCTCGACGACGCTCTTGCCGCACATATCTTCGAGAGTGGCGGGCTTGAGTTTGTAATTCGCACCCGTCTCCGAAGCCTTGAACAGGGCGAGCAGCTGATCCTGCGTCAGCGGGGTCGGCCGTTCGGGCGTCGCGTCCGCGACATTCGCAGCGAGATCCTCGAACAAGCTCGCCCAACGATCGCCGGGCCGTCCGACAATTTGGTAGTTGGCGCTCTTGCGACGGATGTCCTCATCAGCCGGAATGGCCGCGAGCACGCGGATGCCGACGGCATCGGCGAAGGCCTGCGCCTCGCCCGTGCCGTCGTCCTTGTTGATGACGATACCGGCGACGCCGACATTGCCGCCGAGCTTGCGGAAGTAATCGACGGCTGAACAAACGTTGTTTGCAACGTACAGGGATTGAAGGTCGTTCGACCCAACGACGATGACTTTCTGGCACATGTCGCGTGCGATCGGTAGACCGAAGCCGCCGCAAACAACGTCGCCGAGAAAATCGAGGAGAACGAAATCAAAGTCCCATTCGTGGAAGCCGAGTTTTTCGAGCAGCTCGAAGCCGTGGATGATGCCGCGCCCGCCGCAACCACGACCGACTTCCGGACCGCCGAGTTCCATCGCGAACACGCCGTCGCGCATGAAGCAGACGTCGCCAATCTTCACTTCTTCGCCGGCGAGTTTTTTCTTCGTCGACGTCTCAATGATCGTCGGGCAGGCGCGGCCGCCAAACAGGAGCGAGGTCGTGTCGCTTTTGGGGTCGCAGCCGATGAGCAAAACCTTTTTGCCCTGCTGGGCCATCATGTAGCTGAGATTGGCGAGCGTGAAGCTCTTGCCGATGCCGCCTTTGCCGTAGATCGCGATGATCTGCGTTTCCTTGCGGACAGGGCCGGAAGCGACAGGATCGGGCTCGATCGCGGCTTCCGCGCGCAGGTTTTCGTCCATGCTGCGGCCCGTGTCGTCGCCGTCAAATGAGTCGTTCATTGTGCCCCCTCCAGTCGAGAACCATTTTCAAACAGGTCGGATCCTGAAAGGCCGTGCAGTAGGCTTCAGGCGCGTTGATGGCCGGCGCGCGATGCGTGATCAGGCCGTCGAGAGACAGCCTGCCATCGCGAATCAGCGCGACTACGCCGTCGAGATCCGGTTTTTTCCATTCCGCCGCGATCCGTAGCCGCGCTTCGCGCATGAAGGCCGGCGGAAAGGTGAAAGACAGCGGTTGGGCGTAAAAGCCGGCGAGAACAATTTCGCCACCGAAGGCGAGCCGCCCGATAAGCGTGTCGAGCAGCGCGCCGTCGCCACTGACATCGTAGATTGAGCGGTAATCCTTCCGACCATCCCAATCCGGATCGATGACCGCATAGCCGTCAGCGTCCGCGCGGTCAGGATTAACTTCCCAGACAACCGGCGGCGGCGCGTCAAGCGCAATCGCTAACCTTGCCAGCAATCGTCCGAGGACGCCATGTCCGATAATGAGGTCAGGAGCCCTGCCGCCATTGATGGCGTGCAAGGCGGTTGCGGCGAGTGCGAGAAGAACGCCGCTATCCGCCCATTGCGGATCGATTGCGGTTACGCGGTCTGCCGGAACCACGAGGCGCTGAGCGGCGCCGCCGAAAAGCCCGTGAGCGCCTTCAAATCCGCGCGAGCCTGGCGCAAATACATGCGCGCCGACCATGTTCCTGGCTGCGGCGCCGGCTGCGATCACGCGACCAACCGATTCGTAACCTGGAACCAGCGGATAACCCATGCCGGGAAAGGGCGGCATCGCCCCGCTCCACAACAGGCGTTCAGTGCCGGTGCTAACGCCGCTCCAGTCGACGTCGACGACGACATCGCTATCGCTGGGCGCGATCAGCCCTAATGTCCGCACGCCGATTTCACGAGGGGCCTCAAAAACAACGGCGCTCGTCGCCAGCTGACAATCTGTAAACGTATTATTCTGCGCTGGGTTCTGTTCCGCGCTTGCCGCCAGATCGCCAATTATAGGGCGACGGGGTTGGGTAGCGGGAGGCCGGGAGGTTGTCTGCATAGAGTGTCACTCTAGCTTTACGTTTCGAAACGTCAAGTTGAAATTACACTTTGTCGAGACAAGATTAATTGACAGGTCGCAGGGACCCCTCGAAACGACGCCAAAATCCCGTTTAATCAGACCCGCAGCAGCATGGCGCTGGTCAGGAAGGGGCGCGGCGTTGCGACATGCTGCACCTGCGAGAAGCCAGCTTCGCGCGCCATTTCGCCGAGCTCCTGAGGCGTTCGAGGCCGGCCGCTGCCCATAGCGAGAAGGTAAAATCCGAAATAGGCCGCGCCCATTCGTTCCGCCCCGCGCGTCTGCGACATTGGTTCCGCAATCAAAACGGCGCCGCCAGAGGCAAGCGCCGCACGGGCTTTGCGCAACAGCGCGGCGACCGGCGCGTCGTCGTGGTCATGCAGGACGCGCACAAATGAAATGAGGTCAGCGTCTGCCGGCCACGGATCATTGAAGAAATCGCCGCCTACTGCATGCGCACGGCCGCCAAGTCCCTCCCGCTCGAACCGCCTCGAGGCGGCTGCCGCCACCGCTGGCAGGTCGAACACGATGGCGTGAAGATCAATCGCTGCGCGCAGCGCTGCGACGGCGAACGCCCCTTCCCCGCCCCCAACATCGAGAAGCGTGCGAAACGGGCGAGCATCGAAGCTTTTCAGAACGTCGTCAGCGATGAAGGCCTGCGTTTCCGCCATCAATCGCGAATAGGCGCCCACGTCGCCGGCATCAAGGTCCGCAGGATCGCCTGCACCGGCATATCCCCAATAGGCGCCGAGCTTGGTCTCGGGCTTTTCCGCGCGCAATAAATCGACGGGATCGATGAGATCTTCATAGAGCGCGCGGTGATACTCGATCATGCCGAGCACGGAAGAGTTGCCAAGCAGCGCCGCGCCCAGATCGCCCAGCCCCCAGCGCCCGC
>JBGTFV010000185.1:0-3945 GCA_041747095.1 Parvularculaceae bacterium | reverse complement strand
CGTTGACGGCGCGCCCCTGCCAGCATCGGGCGACCCGCGCCGAACGCCATGGCGACCGGACGAAGATGGGTTCTACACAATCGTTGCCGTCGACGGGGAAGGGCGCGCCAGTTCAACGCACGTCCGTGTACGCGGCGGCGCATGAACCGGCGCAGCGCGTTAACTGGCGCGGCCGCTGCGCTCTTTGCGTTCCCGGCGTCGAGCGGCGCTTCTGCGGTCCGCCCCAAAGCAGCTCACGCCTTTACGATCAGCGGCGAGGAATTTCTGCTTACGGACATTATTGCGCCGATAGATCGAGCGAGTTCAGACTCGGAACCTTTCGCCCGTCAGGCGCTGGCTGTGCAGCAGGCGTTGCTGGCGGAGGGAGATCTTGATATTTCGGCCATGCAGGCGCGCGATCGCTGGGGTCGGCGCGCTGGCGTCGCGCATTTGCGGCGCCCGGGCGTGGAAACAGCGCCGCTTCAATTACTGCTGGTAAAGGAGGGCGCTGCGCGCGTTGCGCCAGCAAGCGATTCGTTCGGCTGTATTCAGTCGCTGCTGGAGGCGGAAGATGAGGCGCGACATGCAAAGCGCGGCCTTTGGGCGCTTGCTGCTTATGCGCCGATTGACGCTAACGCCTGTTGCCAGCGGATATCGCCGACTTTCCACGTCGCGCACGGCAGCGTCGTTTCAGCCGCGCTGCGTGGTGGGCGGATCTATATCAATTTCGGCCCGGATTACCGAACTGATTTCACCGTCTCCGTTCTCGCACGGACTATGAAAAAATGGCGGACGCCTATCGATGCCGATTCCGTCATGGGACGGACGATTGAGGCGCGCGGCCATGTCGATTTCTATAATGGACCTGCAATAGAACTGACCCACGAGATGCAGGTCAGGTTCATGGACGAAACCAGACGGTCTTAACGTCAGGCAGCTGCTCGCTTTTGCTGGAGCGACGCTTCAAGATCAGCCAGCGTAGCGGCGAGATCCTTCCGTCGCACTGCCGACACCTCGCGAGCAAGGCGATCAAGAGCAGCTTCGAATAATTGGCGTTCGGAATAACTCTGTTCCGGCTGGTCGGTGGCGCGATAAAGGTCGCGAACGACTTCAGCCACGGCGATGATGTCGCCGGAGTTAATCTTGGCCTCGTATTCCTGGGCCCGACGGCTCCACATGGTGCGCTTGACGCGTGCGCGCCCTTTGAGGAGATCGACCGCCTTGTTGACTTGCGCTTCGTCGGAAAGCCCGCGCATGCCAACGGCAGCGGCTTTCGACGTGGGCACCCTGAGTTTCATCTTCTCCTGTTCAAAGGCGATGACGAAAAGCTCGTTCGTAATGCCGGCAATGTGCTGTTTCTCAATACCCGTGATCCGTCCGACGCCGTGCGCTGGATAGACGATATGATCGTTCACCTTGAAGGCGAGCTTGGCCTCTTTCGCGGCTGGCGACGCCTTGACGGCGTTTGCGGCCAATTCCTCCGTACGGGCGACGGTCGCTGCGGGAACGACGAGCTGCGCGATCTCGGATTCGGAGCGCTCAACGCGGGGCTTCTGGCCAACGTTCAGTTTCGGGCGAATGACCGGCGGGCCGTCGGTCGGTCCAGTAGTCTCGCCGGTCGCCTTCGTGTCCGACTTGGAGCCAGACTTTGCGCCAGACTTTGATTTTGATTTCGACTTTGCAGGTGCGGCTGCCTTGTCGGATGCGGCGGCGCCGTCTGATACCGCCGCCGCCTCTTTCGGGGCTTTTTTTGCGGGGGACTGCGCCGATGCCGGGGCCTTGGCGGCAGGCTGTTTCACTGCCGTTTTTGTTGCCGAAGGCGCGTTTACGACCGCGTCAGCCGTCGTGGTCGGCGCAGAGGTAGCCTTTTTGGCGGTCGCGGCCTTTGCAGCCGATGCGGCGCGCTTGGGTGCGACTGGCGCGGGCTCAACCGCGCGCGTCGCCGTTGCCTTCGTCGCGGTCCTCAAGGACTTAGGCTGCTCCGCTTTTCGAGCCTTCGATGGCTTTGACGCGGTCGACTTTTTCGCGGCGGCGCTTTGCGACGCTGGCTTGCGAACGGCAGATTTTTGGGTCAATTTTTTTTGTACCGGGGTTTTCTTCGGGTTTGCGGCGGGTTTGGCTGTGGCCTTTGCAGCAGCCTTTGTCTTGGCGGTTTTTGCGGCGCCTGCGGTTTTCTTTCGTGCAGCAGGCGCGCTGTCAGCCCTTTTAGCCGGCTTTGAGGTGACTTTAGCGGTTGGCTTCGCCTTGGCCGGCTTGGCAGAAGGTTTCGCGGACGATTTTGCCGCTTGTTTCTGACCCGCTTGAAGTTTGCCGTCAGCTTTCGTCTTGGTCATTTTCCGTCTCGTGTTTTCTGCCTCTGGCGCCGGTTGCCGTAATTGGCGCGCAGCCCTGTCCTCGTAAGTCTGCCCTCAGGAAGTAAGAACGGGGTCATGCGCATTGAAGAGTTGTCCGCCGCGGAAGATGCGGCAAGTCAGCTTTCCTACCGGCTCGACGCCATGCAATGAGCGTTCGAACCGTTTCAACGGCGATCTCGCGATTTCTCCAAACTTCGAGCGGAGACGCTTTTTCGCAACGCGAATGTCCCTCGCAAGAAGCGTATCGTTAATTCGGTCGCCGATGGGTAAGGTCCAGCCGCTTCAACCTCACCGCGCTTCAATGCCTGCCTCGCTTCACGCCCTGCGTGGAATAAATTTCCTATCTAATTGTATCATATACTAAAATTCGCCCAAAAACCAGCGAATTCTAATCCGTTCCGCGCCCGGCGCCGCATCGGACCGTCAACGCCATGCGGCGGATGCTGGAGGCCGCTATGATCCCTCGCCCGGGTTCGGGCTGAAATACTTTTCAAATTTGTCTTTTTCCTCGAGAAACGCGTCGGCGTCTTCGGGCGCATCAATCTTGCGCGTAATATTCGGCCACGTAAGCGCATAGGTTGAGTTCACCTTTAGCCATCTGCCGTCCTTGTCGTCGGTATCAGGGATGATGGCCTCGGCTGGGCATTCCGGTTCGCAGACGCCGCAATCAATGCATTCGTCAGGATGTATGACGAGCATGTTTTCGCCTTCGTAGAAACAATCAACCGGACAAACCTCGACGCAGTCGGTGTACTTGCACTTTATGCATGCGTCGGTAACCACGTACGTCATTCGCGTTCCTCGTTCTTGGAGAGCGCCCTGTCAGAGGCGACCCGTATGTAGCGGTGTCGCAGCCGGACGCAAGCTGCGAAAGACTGCGACCGATGCGGCGCGACGTGGCAGGGGCGGCGCTATCGCTACTCGCTTGATTGGGCTGCCTCTTGGGACGACATCACGGAATATAGCAGCCGTACATCGCGCGGCGCGGCCCGTTGGGCGGCAAAGCCCGCAACCTCAACCTCAAAAAACCGTTCGCCGCGGAAAAATCCGATGATGTCGCCTCGTCGAACAAGAAAGCTGGCGCGGCCGACGCGGCTGGTCGTTCCAAAGCGCGTCAGGCGTATTCGGCCTTTGTCGGCCAACTCTGCGGCGATGGCGCGCGTTTTCGCAAGGCGGGCGCGCCATAACCATTGATCAATGCGCTGTGTTTCACCTCCAGCGCTTGCATCTTTCAGATGTGCGTCCGGCTCGGAGACGGTCCGGAGACGTTTTGTTGACTTCACTTCTTCTGAGGCCCGCCGTCGCGCGACGATAACTCAGCTTTCAGGGCGGCCAGCACGGCGAAGGGCGAATCAGGATCGGCGATCCGTTCCCGGCGCGGCGGCGGTGCAACATTCTGGCGCCGCTGACGGTCGTTATCCGGGCGGCTGTTGGCTCCGTCTTTCCGCGACCGCCCGTCGTCTCGTCTTGAGCGGTCGCCTTCATAACGCGGGCGCGATTGTCCGTCTCGAGAGCCTGCCGGCGAGCCGCCAGCCTTTTGTGGCGGCCCTCCCCGCTCATTTCGTTCGCCTCTGCGCGCGTCCGGGCGAGCCTCGCCGCCGGGAGCGCCCGC
>JBGTFV010000184.1:0-4210 GCA_041747095.1 Parvularculaceae bacterium | reverse complement strand
GCGCCCATGCTGTGGCCGGCAAGCCGCCATGGACCAGCGACCCCCAGCGCAGCAGGCGCTGCGTCGAGGAACGCCGCAATATCGCCAGCATGAGCGACCCAGCTTCCGAACCGCTGCGGGTCTGCTGGTAAAGACGAGCGGCCATGGCCGCGCAGATCGAGCGCAAAAACGTCAAAGTCCGCCGCGAGCCTGGCCAGAACGCGCCGGTAAGTCGACGCGCAAAACCCGTTGGCGTGGCAGAATAGCAGCGGCGAAGCGCCAGGCTGCGCAAAGCGGATGCCCGCGATCGCGCCATCCCCGATTTCAACTGCGAACCGCCCCGGATCGGGGCTTGCGGCGTCGCCGTGGGCTTTCAAGCTTACTTGTGCGGAGACGCCGTCCATCTTTTCCAATTTGGCGACGGGGCGCCCGGCGTCAAGCGGCGTTAAGTCGCCCAAGGCGCTTGGCGCGGCGCATTGTGCGCAAGGCGATAGAGCGTCTGGAGGTGCAGCGCATCGGCCCCGGCCCGATGCTGACGGGGGGCGAGCGCGTCGGCGCGAAGAAAAAGCTCTTCGCGCGGATCTGCGTCGAGCGGCGGCATCAGAAGGCGGAAATCGGAAATTTTGAACGGCGGCTTCTCATCGATCGCCGCATAAAGCCGTCCAAGCCAGAAACCATCCCAATCCGGGGCGTCGGAGAAAACTTCAAAAGTTGAAAGCGCCGCAGTCAGACGCTTGCAGACGACCTCGACGGGCAGAGCGAATTCGTCGCGTTCGAGCGCTTCGCGGGAAATGCCGTGCAAGGCCTCGGCGGCCGGATCCCAGCCGGAGGCGGGCCAATGGTCGACGGGGCGGATAAGGGCGGATTCCGCGGCGCCGTCTGGCAACGCCCAGCCGACTTCGATCGGCCAGGATTGAAAACCAAGGCCGGACGCTTCGAAGTCGATAAAAGCGGGCAGACGGTGCCCATTGGACGCAACTTCGCTCAGATGCTTCACTCCCAAATGCGTCCCGATCTTGCCGCCGGGATCGCGCCGAGCACATCGCCCGGATTTCTCAAAGTATGATGTTCGTTAACCTCGCCGCCAAAACCCCGAAAGCAGTGCAATTAAGGTGCCTTTGACCAGCCGAATTGCACGGCCATTGACCGCCCGGAGACCTCAATTGTCCTCGTTAATTGACGATCAGGGCTTCGGCCGAAACACGCCAGTCAGAGGATCGCGCTCATAATCGAGCAAATCCCCGGATTTCGCGGCGTTATCGCCGCGCGCTGCCTCGTGGATAATATTTTGCAATTCGCGCCGAGCCCGGCGGGCCAACTTCAAAACGGCAAGAGCGCCGCTGATTGCGACAACGCCAAGAACTACGCCGGTGACCGTCTCCATGTCCTGTAGTCCTTTCCTCTGCAGCCCGGGGGCCAATCACCCCAAAGGCAGGCGCATCAAAGTCCAAACCGGCTCCAGATCGCCCGGGCCTCAATAGCCGCGAGGGCGTCGTCGAGATCAAACGTGGCGGGCGACGCCAACCCGCCTATACTTTCCCGCTCGCGGCGCAGTCCGGTCGTATCGGCGCCGAAAAGTCGCCACGCGCCAGCCGTTCGAGGTTTTAGCCTGCGAAGCCTAACATTGTTTCCGTAACGGGCCCGCATAAAATCGGCGAGATGAGCGATTCCGTCGATCAGGCCCAGTTCCTGCGCGCGCCGACCGGTCCAAAAGGCGCCAGAGAAGATTTCCGGCTCGTCTTTCAGGGATTGACGGCGCCGGTCCTTAACCAAACCGGAAAATTCAAGATGCATCGCCTCGAGCACCTCGCCGAGTCGTCGCACGTCTTCGGCCTTTTCCGGCAGGAACGGATCGAGCTGGCTTTTGGCTCCTCCCGCCGTATGGACCCGGCGCTCGACGCCAATCCGCGAAATCGCCTCTGACAGTCCGAATCCGGCGGAAATAACCCCAATCGATCCGACGATCGACGAGGCGTCCGCATAGATTTCGTCTGCGGCGATCGCGAGCATGTAACCGCCAGACGCGCCGACATCTTCGATAAAGGCGAAAACAGGCTTTTTTGACTTTACAGCCGCCTGCCGGATAGCGGCATGGATGAGGCGGGACTGGACAGGCGATCCGCCCGGCGAATTGATGGCGAGCGCGACGGCGGCGACTTTTCGCGACTTGAAAGCTGCGTCAATAGGCGCTTCGAGGGCTGCCAGATTGAGGCTCCGGCGCCCCCGCGCTGCTGCAATCACCCCGGCCATTTCAATCACGACAACGAGAGGTCGCGGCTTCATGAAAAACGGAAAGCCGATAGACGACGCTTGCGATCGTTGAGCAGGTTGAGCAAACGGCGATGATGAGAGCTGGTCCATCGGCAGAAAATAGCGCTGGGCCCGGGGCGTTCAATCGGCATCTTTCCTGCGCGGCGATAAGCGCGGGCTGCTCCAATCAGCCGCAAGGGCGCGCCTTGACCCGACTAGCGCCTATCCCCAATGTGCAAATGGATCCAGCGGCGCGAGGCCCTTGTGGAATTAGCGATTTCAATCGGGTCGGGCGGCGCTTCGGAAGGCGCAGCGTTCGCCCGCGCCGTTTCCCGCATCAGGGCGCTGTCGTCAGACGACCTGCAGGAAGTCAACGCAGAGATCGAAACTTCCTTGCGGTCTCATGTGGCGATGATACCGACACTCGCGGGGCACCTCATCAACGCTGGTGGAAAACGCTTGCGCCCTCTGCTGACGCTCACGGCCGCAAAAGTTTTCGGTTACACGGGTCGTGACCACGTTCGTCTCGCCGCCGCGGTCGAGTTGATCCACGGCGCAACGCTTCTGCACGACGACGTTGTCGATGGCTCAGCCCTGCGACGGGGCGCGCGGACGGCAAATGTCATCTGGGGCAATAAGGAGAGCGTTCTCGTCGGCGACTATATCTTCTCGCGCGCCTTCGAACTGATGGTTGCTGTCGGCGACCTTCGCGTGCTGCGCATCCTGTCCAACGCGTCGGGGGTCATCGCCGAAGGCGAGGTATTGCAACTCGCCACTCAGAAGAACATGAGCGCAACATTCGACATGTATCTCGCCGTAGTCGAGTCGAAAACGGCCGCGCTTTTTGCTGCGGCAGCGCAGGCTGGCGCGGTGGTGGCGCGCGCAGATGACGCCTCTATCGAAGCGCTGCGCTGTTTCGGGCGCAACCTCGGCATCGCCTATCAACTGATCGACGACGCTCTTGACTATGCGGGGCGCGAGGCCAAGCTTGGCAAAGAGATCGGCGACGACTTCCGCGAGGGCAAGATGACGCTGCCGGTTGTTTACGCCATTGGCCGGGCCAGCGATCGCGAGCTATCGTTCTGGAGGCGGACGATCAGCGAAGCCCGCCAGACGCCGGAGGATTTCGCGGAAGCCCGGCAGATTCTTTTAGCGAATAATGCGATCGCGGATACACTTGCGTGCGCGCGCCGATATGCGGCCCGAGCGCTCGACGATCTGAAGCGACTGCCCCAGAGCGCTCACCTTGAAGCGTTGGCAGACCTTGCTGCGGCCTCAGTCGCGCGCGCCAGCTGACGTCTACCCGCGATTTTTCAAGACAATAATCGCTGGCCCAGCAAAGCAGGCAAGCAGCGCGGCGATCGGGAACCACTGGTCTTCCGGCTCAAGGAGCACGGTCAACGTCGCGACAGCAATAGAAAAAACCGTTAAGCCAAAGTAAAGCGCCGTTACCGTCGTGTGGCGGAGACCGCCATGAGCGAGGCGCTGATAGATGTGCTCGCGATGCGCAGAAAATATATTCCGCCTGCGCCTCATGCGATCAAGAAGCGTGAAAGCAACGTCGAAAAGGAACGGAGCAAAAGCGACCGGTGCGAAGTAGATGCTGATCCGCCCGCCGGACCCGTTGGCGAGCAGCACCGCCAACGCCGCAATAAGGAAGCCGGCGAACTGGCTTCCTGAATCGCCCATAAAGAGCCGCCCGCTGCGCATGTTGACGGGAACAAATCCGGCGAGCGCCGCGGCGAGCAAGGCGCTGAGCGCTGCTATGGATGAAAGCCCCGACAGCCCTGCTGCGACCGCCATGGCCGCCAGGACCGCGATGGCGCAACTCGCCGCGATCCCGTTCAGGCCGTCCATGAAGTTGTAGGCGTTCATGAACGCGACGATAAAGAACATGGTCAGCGCGACAGCGACAAAAGGCCCAATGTCAACCAAACCTATAAGAGGCGCCGGGATCGACTGCAGCGGACCGGCCAACCAC
>JBGTFV010000183.1:0-4113 GCA_041747095.1 Parvularculaceae bacterium | reverse complement strand
GCGGTCGAACTCCGCGCCGTCTTCCTCGCCCTTCATCGAGCGCAGCCGCGCCGAAGCCAGACCGATCGCGTCAGCGAACACGCCCGCCAGCTGGCCGATGGCCGCCGCGCGGGTCTCGCTGTGCGCTTTCGGGGTCTTGTTCTCGGTCACGTCCGCCTCCCAAGCTTTCCTCGTCAGCCGGGACATCCGGCGACGGAACGAAGGCTAAGGGCGCCGCGGGGGGTGGGGGATAAGTGGCGGGATAACTGGCGGGATAAGTGGCGGGATAACTTTTTTTTCCACAGGATAAGCCGCAGAAATCACATGGGTTTCTTGGTTAACGCGGAAAAACGGCGAATCCGCCGTTCGCAGCCGGTTTTCACAGGGTCGGTTCGGCTCGGTTTCAGGGAATTTTCAGGCCGCAACGGCGACGGAAAAGGGCGAAGCGACTAAGTCCGCAAACGGCCGCGCCAGCGAACGGCTGTCATCCCGCGGCCTGCGCGTCGCTTGCGCGCCGGTCGGGATGACGCAGGCGGAGGCTGGAGCAAGGCGCCTGTCTTGCCTTCATCCTGAGGAGCGGACCGATGGTCCGCGTCACGAAGCAGGGAGGACGAACGGCGCGCGCGCCGCCACAGCATCTCGCTCTGTATACCAACTATCAGTTCGACGGACGGTTCATCAGCGCCCGCCGCCCAATGACCCCGCTGGCGATGAGCGGCGCAAGCAGACCGGCGGTCAAAACAACGTTCGGGATGACGTTCCGCCAGAACCCGGTTGCAACCGACAGGACGCTGTCAAAGACGAACCAGAACAGGACGCTGGCGAGCGCGAGCGTCCATACCCGCTGCGCCGCCGCCGTGTCGAACCGCTGCAAAGCCAGCGCGGCCTGAATGGCTGCCCACAGGGTGCCGGCCCACCCGATCGACACGGCGCCGAGAACCGCCATCGTGAAGCGCAGATCGGGATCGAGATCCATGCGCATCTTGGCGTCAAGCGCCAGCTTCCCGGCCGGCATGAGGGCGGCGTAGAGGTTCCGGATGGGGGCGCTTGTTGCGTCGAACGCGCCGCCCGCCAGAACGAGGCCGAAGAGCGCTACGCCCACGCACCAGACATTGAGCCAGTTTCTCCAGAACCGCGACATCGCACTCTCCCTTACTTGCTTGCCGAGCGAAGGATGGCGCAGCGCACGGTATGCGTTCAATTACCTCACAGGTAAGCGAAAGGCGGATAGTGGCGTGGGCAGGTCTGCTTTTCCTTGCCTGTTTGCGGCAATGACGCTTCAGCCGCGCCGTGGCGACGCGGCGACGCGGCTGCCGCCGCCGATAACGCCGCTGGCGACGAGCGGGGCGAAAAACGCCGCCGTGAAGATTGCATTCGAGATGGCGTTGCGCCCGAAACCGGTCGCGATCGACAGCGCGCTATCGATGACGAACCACACGAGAATGCCGGCGATGGTCAGCATCCACACGCGCTGCGCCGCCGCCGCATCATGCCGCTCCAGCGTCAGCGCCGCCTGAATGATCACCCAGAGCGACGATGCCCAGCCGATCGCCACTGCGCCAAGAACGCCCAGCGAAAAACGCAGGTGCGGGTCGAGCGCAAAGCCCATGCGGGCGTCAACGCCCAGTTCGTCGGGCTTGTCCATCATCAGCGCAAAGACGAACCGCGCCGGTCCGCTCGTCGCCTCGAACGCGCCCGCCGCCAGCACGGCGCCGAACAGCGCAACGCCCACGCACCAGACATTCAGCCAGTTTCTCCAGAACCGCGACATCGCACTCTCCTTCGCTTGATTGCGAGGCGGACGATGGCGCCGGGCGCGGCTGGCGTTCAATTACCTCACAGGTAAGCGAAAGGCGCGGGCGTGGGGGATCGCGTAGCAACGCCTCCCTCACCGGTCATGCCCGGACTTGTTCCGGGCATCCACGCGCCGGGCTCGCACTGTGAAAGATGGATCCCCGCGACAAGCCCGGGGATGGCGGCGATAGGAATGGAGGTTACCGCGGAAAGCTGATGGCGGGCATCGCGTTTGCTCATCCCACCCTAATTGCCGGGCGAAGATGGCGGAGCGCAATGCGCCATTCGATTGCCGAACGGCGCATTGCAATCTTTGGCGTCAATCCGCCATCACCTGCTAGAACCCGCTGACGTTGAGGCGGTCGCCCGTCAGCGTCTTGCCGGAAAGCGAAGTCGTAGGCGTTCCGGCGTTCAGGATCGCATCCTTAACCTGAGCGGCGGTCGAGCCCGGATTTTGCGCCCGGTAGAGCGCCGCTGCGCCGGCGACATGCGGCGTCGCCATCGACGTGCCGCTATAGGAGGCGTAGCCGGAGCGGATCTGGCCGCGAGACCGCACAGGAACCGTCGACCAAACGGCGCTGCCCGGCGCGCCTATATCCACCGTTGTTGCGCCGAAGTTCGAGAACGAGCTGATCGCGCCGGTGCTCGTGATCGACGCCACGGCGATGACGTTGGCGTTCGGGTATTCCGCCGGATAGCACGCCGAACTCGTATCGCAATCAACCGAGCTGTTCCCGGCTGCGGCGATGAAGAGGATGTCCGCCGAATTTGCGCGTTCAATGGCGTCTTGCAGTCCCTGGCTGAAGCCGCCGCCGCCCCAGGAATTGTTTGTCGCGACCATGTTGAGGCCGTGACGGGTCTTCAGGTCGGTCATGTAATCGATCGCGAGGATGGCGTTCGCCAACGTGCCGCCATTGCTTCCCAAAAACTTCGCGTTGTACAGCTTGACGCTCCAGCAGACGCCGGCGACGCCTTTGCTGTTGCCGCCGACGCCGCCGATCGTGCCGGCGACGTGGGTGCCGTGGTCGTCGTTTATGCCGTCAAAGACGGTGTTGTTGTTGCCGTCGAAATCCCAGCCATAGACGTCGTCTACATAACCGTTTCCGTCGTCATCTTTGCCGTTGCCGGCGATTTCGCCGGGGTTCACGCCGGCGTTGGCGGCCAGATCTTCATGGGCGAACATGTAGCCTTCATCGATCACGCCAACCCAGACGTCGCCGCAATTTTGCTTGCCGTTCGCCCAGGCCGCCGCTGCGCCGGAGCCAAACTGGTTGGTCGGCGAAGTGGTCGCGCTGTACATGCCCCACAATGAGCCGTCGGTATACTTCGTGTCGTTTGACGTCGCCTGATGGGTATAGACCCAGTTCGGCTCAACGAACTCGACGGCCGGGTCGGCGTCCAGACTGCGCACGGCGGCGGCTATTGACGCCCCCTTGGGAAGGCGCATCAATTCAAGCCGCCCTTCGGATCCGTCGCGCACCACCTTGGCGGCGGAGCCCTGCACCTTGGCCCGCACGGCGCGGAAATCGGACTCCCCCGCCCCGGCCTTGAATTGCACCAGCAGTTCATCCGGTTGGTGCCGTGCGTCGCCTTTCGCCAGCGCGTTCAACACCAGGTCCGGCCGCCCGCCGGCATGCGCCGGCGCAAGCGCCGCCGCGAGCGCCGAAACGCCCAAAACCATCACAGTACTGATTATTTTCATGTGGTTGGTTCTCCCGCGAGTATCGAGGCCATCCCCCGATCTCCTCGCAACGGTCGCAGAGGGCGACATGAAACAGCCGGTTTGACAAGTCAAAATGTTGCGTGCGCGTTAACTTTGACACATTCTGCGAAAGGAACAGCGGTTTCTTCTCCAGCGTCAAATTTTAAAGCAATTATTCTAATAAGCGCCGCGTTACGAAATCACACTTGCCCAAGGTCAAGACGACGCAATACGCAACGCTGATTCTGGAGGACGCGTGTTTGGGGCCCTATGACATCTCGCCTTGATCCTGAGGTCGCCGTCCCCTTCGTCCTTCGCGACGCCGCATTGCGGCCCTCAGGATGAAGGGATCGGCGCATCACCAAGGGGAAGGTCAGATCTCAAAGGGACCCTTAGAGAAACTGTCAGCAATTGCGCGCCGGATCGCATGAGGCAGGAGCCTTGCAGCCTGCGGCTATGACGCGCCTCCCTGCCGCGAGGGGTCAGTTGACGGCAGCGCGGTTTTATTGTCGTCTTCCCAGCCTCAGGCGGTCGCCCCGCCAGTACACCGCCAGTAAAGAGTAGGGGATTTCTTGATGCCGGCGATCGCCCGTTTCCTTAGCATTACGGTTTTTTCTTGCGTGGCGCTCGCCGGGTGC
>JBGTFV010000182.1:0-2503 GCA_041747095.1 Parvularculaceae bacterium | reverse complement strand
TCATGCGAAAGCGCGCCGAGCGATCCGTCGACGGCGTATGGAACGCCGTCGCAGACGCCCTCAAAACCTTCACGCCCCAGCAATGCCAAAACTACTTCGCAGCCGCAGGCTATGACTGCGAATAAATTGAATCGGCTCTAGTCTTCGGTTTGCGTCAGACACATCTGCCTGCCAGTCATCTTCGGTCATCCGCGTAAATGCATACGCAAAGGCATTGTCAGGCTGAAAATTTTTCTTCTGGCGACCTGCCCAATCAATCCATATTTTCCAATTCTGATTTCGGGTGATGACGAAGAAATCCGTCATGGACCGCCATTCGCTGGCATAACGCTCGAGAAAGCTGCCGCCAAAACTGCCCGCTCCATAGCTGCCTGATCCATAGGGACCATTAGCGAGGCTTTCATCTATGGAATTTCTATTAATCAGTGAGCGGCGCATCAGCAAAGGCACACTCTGTCGCTCCACATAATGCTTGCGATCAAGTTTGACCTGAGACCACAATTCTGGTTCGGCACGGTATAGCTCTGCACACACACCGGTAGCATTGTTTGCAGCCTCGGCGATATTATCAGCGAGGAAACACATCCGTAGGGAATCCATCGCGAAGGCGAATGGAGCTCTTGGCTCATCGTCTAAATCTCGAATTTTGGTGCGAAAATGTGCATGAGCGCGTTCGGGGATTTTGCTCTCAGCGCCTGAAAGCTTTATTTGCGTCGCACCAAGAGCATGAAAAGCCCCGAGAATTGCATCATCTGCATTTGCTTGGGCCAAATTTAGCTCGTGCACAATGTAGGGCAATGCGCGCATCCCGGCGCGCCACGCGATCAACTCGATCACTTCGCGAGGCTGCTGGATAAACCAGTCATTTAGCTCTTGATATTGCTCCGATGTAACTGTTTCTACCACTAATCCCTCACCCCACCGCTTTCACGATCTTCTGCGCGGCGTCTTCGAGATCGTTCGCCGGGGTGATGGCTAATCCGCTCTCGGACAATATCTTCTTGCCAAGCTCGACATTCGTGCCTTCAAGCCGCACGACGAGCGGCACTTTCAGGCCCACCGTATTGACCGCTGCGATGATGCCCTTGGCGATCGTATCGCAGCGCATGATGCCGCCGAATATGTTGACGAGGATGCCTTTGACGTTCGGGTCGGAGGTGATGATCTTGAACGCTTCGGTCACTTTCTCTTCCGTCGCGCCGCCGCCCACATCTAGGAAGTTCGCCGGCGCCGAGCCGTAATGCTTGATGATGTCCATCGTCGCCATGGCGAGCCCGGCGCCGTTGACCATGCAGCCGATGGCGCCGTCGAGCTTGACGTAGGACAGATCGAATTCCGCCGCGCGCCGCTCGAAGGCGTCTTCCTCAGACTCATCGCGCAGCGCCGCAATGTCCGGATGGCGGAAGAGCGCGTTGTCGTCGAAGCCCACCTTGGCGTCGAGCACTTTCAGGTCGCCCGCCGTGGTGACGATCAGCGGATTGACCTCAAGCATCGCCATGTCTTTATCCGTAAATGCACGATAAAGCTGGGCGACAAGCGCGCCGCATTGCTTGGCGAGATCGCCCGTGAGGCCCAGCGCCTGCGCGATGCGCCGGCCGTGATGGGGCATCAGGCCGGTCGCCGGATCGATCGTTACACGGACGATTTTCTCCGGCGTCTCGGCGGCGACCTCCTCGATGTTGACGCCCCCTTCCGTCGAGACGATGAAGGCGACGCGGCCCGCCGCGCGGTCAACAAGCGCGGAGAGATAAAGCTCGCGCGCAATGTCCGAGCCGTCTTCGATATAGAGGCGGCCGACCTGCTTGCCCGCCTCGCCCGTCTGTTTCGTCACCAGCGTCGCGCCGAGCATCTGGCGCGCGAAGGCGGCGGCTTCCGCCGGCGATTTCGCCAGACGCACGCCGCCTTTTTCTCCGGCTTCCGGCTCAATGAAGCGGCCCTTGCCGCGCCCGCCCGCATGAATCTGGGCCTTCACCACATAAAGCGGCCCGGGAAGCGATGCGGCGGCGGCCTCGGCGTCTTTCGCGTCGAACACGGCGACGCCCTTCGAGACCGGAACCCCGAACGATTTCAACAGTTCCTTGGCCTGGTATTCATGGATGTTCATCGGGGAGTCCTCATGAGGGGCGCGGCGTGTAGCCGTGATTCTAGCCGTTATAGGCGCGCGCCGAACCGGCGCAACCAAGCGGGGCAAAAATGGATCTTGTAAATCGAATGGACACAATGGATCGGTCTCGCCTCGGATTGCGCCGGTAAGCCGCCGACTGACAGGAAAAACTTACGCCCGCCGCAAAGGGTGGGGGATAACTTTTCCGGGGTTCCCCGCCTTCACGATTGAGCGAGCCGGCGAGCGGGTCATTTGCAATCCGTTAACCCTGACTTTCCTAGGGTGAGGCGTCGATCAGATGGGCCGCCAATGTGGGGCGCCCCTTGCGCCAGCGGGTACCATGTCGCGCCGCCGCCTCAGAATTCCGGTCTTCGGCCGCCTCGCGGTGGCGTGGGGCGC
>JBGTFV010000181.1:0-13310 GCA_041747095.1 Parvularculaceae bacterium | reverse complement strand
GGCGCTTGCGGCGCTGCAAGCGGAGGCGCAGGACGACCCTCGTATCACGATCCTCAATGCCGACCTTGACGAGGCGAGCCGCTGGTCGCTGCTTGCGAGTTGCGACGCCTTTGTTTCGCTGCACCGCGCGGAGGGATTCGGCCTGCCAATCGCTGAAGCCATGGCGCTCGGCAAGCCGGTGGTCGCAACGGCCTGGTCAGGCAACATGGATTTCATGAGCGCAGACAACGCCCTGCCCGTTGGATTCCGCCTGACAGCCGTCGACGACCCAACGGGCCGTTACCCCGCCGATACGGAGTCTGTCTGGGCCGAACCAGACATTGACAGCGCCGCAGACGCCATGCGCCGTCTCGCTTTGGACGCAAACCTGCGCCAGCGGATCGGGGCCGCAGCGGCGCGCGACGCCGCTGGATTGCGCAAGCCCGCGCTGCCGATTAACGCGTTTGTCAGGCCATAAAAAGGTTCAGCGCCCAAGTGCAAGCTCACCGCCCGCTGCTCCAAGAGTCGCGAAGGCGACAGGCCGGACCCAGCCCAAGGCGAGCGTTCCGAGAAAAAATTTAGCCCGGCTGATCCCGAAGCCCGCCGCGGCGAGACTACAAACCGCCGAGGGGACGACTGGCGCAAGCCGCAACACAGCGGTCGCAAGGAGGCCGCGCGACGCGACGCCACGCAGAATTCGGATGAGACGCGGACGACCCTCGATCCAATGCATCGCCGCCGCTTGCCGACCGCCGCCGGAAACCTCGAACAGGATCAGGCTGGCAAGGACAAGGGCTGCAAATTGGACCCACCCTGCCCACGCGCCCAGCAGTGCGCCCGCTATCAGGATCGTCGCTGTGCCGAAAGGCAGAACGGTCAGGAACAGGAAGAACGACCAGATGAAAAGAACGATAGCCCCCCATACCATCGCTGTGTTTGCGGCGCGCTGCACGGCTTCCGCTGGGCTACCTGCGACTATAGCGATGAAGGCTCCCAAGGCGAGCGAAAGACCGCCTACGGATAAAACTGTATAAAATACGGCTCGCGGTCCGACACTTTTTGGAGCGTCAGCCGCGGGCAGCTCGTTGGTTCCCGTCACAGATTTACTTTGTTGAATATTTGCGCAGGCGTTACGCGAATCGCCAGCATGATCCAACGCCAGAACCACGGCGCGTAGGTAATTGGCCCACCCGTCTGCATTGCCCGGATGATCGCGCCTGCCGCATCGTCGGGCTCAGCCCACAAGGGTCCAGACCGATTGAGGTGCGCCGTCATCGCCGTCTTCACAAAGCCGAGTTTCACTACGACGGCGCGCACGGGGCCTTGAGCGGCGAGCCGGTGAGCAAGACCCTGCATGAATATCGCCAATCCGCCTTTAGCTGCGCCGTAAACGTAGTTCGACCGGCGCCCCCGGTCCCCGGCGACGCTTGATACTGCCACAAGAACAGGGCGCGATGCCTCCGAAGACTGCAGCGCCGTCGCGCCGATCGTCATCCACTCGGCGGCGCTGGTGAAATTTACGCTGATGATCCGGTATGCTTCACCCGGATCGGTATCGGCCTTGGCCTGGTCTCCGAGAACGCCGTAGAAAAGGAGAATCGCGTCAAGGCCGCCAAGCGCTTCCTGAATTTCCGCAAGCCTCGCAGGTTTGTCTGTCTCATCGACAAGATCGACGACATGAGTTGAGGCTTTTGCCGCCCCCCGCACCTTAAGGTCGTCCGCAAGCGCGGCGAGTTCTTCCGCACGACGGCCGACGAGCGCGACTGATGCGCCGTCTGCGGCAAGTCGGCGGGCCGTTGCCTCCGCCACGCCCGAAAGAGCGCCAAGGATGGCGATGCGGCGCTGAGGAACAACAGTCATGTGGCAATCATCCTTTTCCAAAAGCCGGACGAACACGCCGGATCAACGTGCCGCGCAAATGTCTCAAACTCAGGGTAGCCCGCGCGGAACATCGCCGGCGGAAGCCGTCCGTCCTTTGCTGGATAAAGCCGTCCGCCAGACGCAGAGACGATCGCGTCAAGGCGTTGCATTAGCTTTAACGTGCGCTCTCCGCGATTTGCAAAATCGAGTGCGAGGGTTACGCCTTCGGCTGGAAACGACAACAGGCCGGGGGACGGTTTAGCCCCAAATGTTTTCAGGACCGCGAGAAACGATCCTTCTCCAGCGTCGGCGATCGCCGCTAGCATTGCGCCGGTCGCCTCCTCGGCATCGCTGAACGGCACGACCGACTGATATTGATAGAACCCGCGACGTCCATAGAGGCGGTTCCAGCCGCCGATGGCGTCGAGCGGATAGAAAAAGGCGTCATAGTCAACGGTTGATCGGCCAGCGCTCCGCCGGTTGTATCGGAAATAGGCTTCATTGAAGGCCTTCACGGTCACCGGGTTCAGGGCAAAACCCGGCGCATCGAAAGGGACGGTAAGCCCCCGGCGACGCGGGCGCGCCAAGCGGGAGCCTGCGTCGGCCCAGTCGCCACGGCTGAATATGCCGCGCCCGCGCCGATCGAAACAGTCGATCCACGCGACGGTGTGTTCGAAACGTTCGGCGCTATCGGCGGCCAATGCAAAGAATTCATTCAGTGACGCAAACGGAATCGTCTCCTGGCTGATCATGGCCGAACGGATCGGCGCAAGCGCGATTTCAGCCCAAAGGATCAGCCCCGTCAGTCCAAGGCCGCCAATGGTTGCACGAAAGAGGTCGGCTTCCTTGTCGGCGGAAATCTCGATCGCGTCCCGGTCAGAGCGCAGGATGCCGATGCGACGGATGTGCCGACCGATCGTTCCAGCAGCGTGATGGTTCTTTCCGTGCACGTCGTTCGCAATCGCGCCGCCAAGTGTAACAAATCGGGCCCCCGGCGTCGTCGGCAGGAAGAAACCGGCTGGCACGCAGACGGCGAGGATGTCCCACAGGCTCACGCCTGCCTCTGCCCGCATGAGGCCGGTCTCCCGATCAAAGGCCAAAAAGCGATCAACGCGGGACATATCGATCACGGCGCCGTCGGGGTTGAGATTGCTGTCGCCGTATGATCGCCCGAGGCCGACGCCGAGAACGCCGCGTGGCTCCGTCGCTGCTTCCTTAAACGCCGTCGCCGCTTCGGTGCGCGTGATCGGCTCTGCGACGCGATGGGGGGCGCGCACAACGCGTCCCCAGGATTGCCATTCCCGTTCCCTGAACAGTGCTGCGGTCACAGCGTCGCCAGCAGAAAGAAGACCAGGACAACGAATCCAAGAAAGATCGAAATCTTGTCCTTGACGGCGAACGCCACAGGATCGTCGTCGAGTTCTCCGCGATGGGCGAGCAACCAGATTCTCTGTGTCCAGAGGAGCACAAGGGCAGGCGCCGCCCACAAAAAATCCGGACGGGTGTAAGTGCCGGAAGGGAAAGCCTCTTCAGTGAGATATAGTACGAGCACCAGAACAGAGGCGGCCGTCATGGAAGCGCCCATTGCAAGCGTTAATGGCGCATCCGCCGGGGCGTAGCCGCGACCGGCAACCCGCTCACGCGACCGGCGGTCGGGCGCGCCCACAAGCTCAACATGCCGCTTCGCGAGAGACATGGCGAAAAAGAAAAAGAACGCAAAGGAAATCAGCCATGGCGAAAGCGCGATCCCGAGCACGGCGACGCCTATCAAAACGCGCAGGCAATAGAGCGCGCCAAGGATGAAGACGTCGAGCATCGGGACCGATTTGAGGCCGAACGAATATGCCAGCGTTGCGGCAAGATAAGTCAGGAGTAAAACGCCGAAGACGGGCTGCACAATAAAAGCGGCGATGACGCTCATTCCGATCAATGCTGGCGCAGCGATCAGACCGTCACGAACCGGCAATTGACCTGATGCGAATGGACGGTCTTTTTTTGTGCGGTGACGCCGGTCGCTCGCCAGGTCGGTGAGATCATTGAAAAGATAGGTGCCGGATGCCGCAACTCCCATGATGAGGAATGCGGCGATCGTCAGCGCGACGGCGCGCGGATCGCCGTAGAGATGGGCCAGCATGAGAGGCACGAAAATCAGTAGGTTTTTCGACCACTGATGAAGCCGTAGCGCTTTGCGCCATGCTCTTGCCGCAGAGCTTCGCGGCGTCTCGAACGCAGCTTCTTCTGTAACGCCGTTTGCTAAGGCCTGCGCGCGCGTTGACGGGGCTGCGTCCGCAAAAACCGCTGCCTTCGCTCCCTTCCATACTTCGAGGTCGGCGCGGCTGTCCCCCGCGTATGCGAAGCCATCTGGGAAGCGCGCCTCAAGCGCCGCTCGTTTGGCGACAGCTTTAAGATTCTGACCAGCGCTGCTGCCCTCGGCGCTATCGAAGACGCCGATCCTTGCAGCGACGGCCTTAGCAATCCGCTCATCCGCCGCGGTCGCAAGGTGGAGAGTGCGCCCCGAAGCCTTTTGCGCCCGGAGGTAGTCCACGAGCGGTTCATTTAGCGGCAGAGTCTCAATGTCCGGAAGCGAAAGATCGCAGAGCTGCGCTTTCATCGCCGCACGCCCTTGCGCAACCGCGCTCAGTGCGCGGAGCGTTCTGAAAGGCGCGCGCCGAAGGTTAGCTGCAATCGTCTCGTAAAGCGTGTCAGTTCGTACAAGCGTGCCATCGAGATCGACGGCGAGCGGAAACGCCGCAGAAGGCGCGGTTTGCGCCGCAATAAAGACCGCATCATCATCCATGATCAACCTTCGAGAAGGTGAAATAGCGATGACCAAAGTAGCTAGTCACAATCGGCGCAGCGACGCCGACCGCGTGCGCCACTTCATGCGGGTGCCAATCGAAGCCAATTGCTGGAAAGAACCAACGCCCGAGCGCCAACGTTATCGCGAACACCTGTACAAGGGCGATGACGTTAACGAGGGCAAACCGCGAATATTCATTAGCGATGGTCCGACCGCTGCGCCCGAACACGAATACCCTGTTCAATATAAACGCGGTCGTCATGCCGACGAGATAGGCAAGAGCCACGGCCATTTCCAACGAGGTAAATGCAGAAAACGCGATCCTCGACAGCCAGTTGACCAAAGCAGCGGAGCCGCCCGCAGCGACAAAAGCGACAAATTCGCGGCTCATCACGGAGCCTCCGGTCGTGATAGCGCCTCGACCATGCCCCGCGCGAACTTAATTGACTCCGACACGCCACGATCTTCCGGATAGTAGAAACAAGTATCCGCGATTTGAAGGCCGCGTATGGGGGTCTGAGCGGGCGGGATTTTGGCGGCAAAACCAACGTCGCATATCGGTTGAGCGTGACGAAGGCGCCCGACATGAACGCCAAGGAGATCAGTTTCCGAAAGAGACGGATTGACCAGTCGAACGGCGGCAAGCGACTCCGCTACGAAATCAGCGTCGGGTCGCAGAAATTTCCGGTTGGTCTGGGGCATGTAGAACGGCACGTAGACAACAGGATGGGGCAAAGGGCGCAAGTTCGAGAACTCGACGATTCCGGGAATCTCGACGCCATCATGCGCAATGTTGACCCAGAAGTGCGGACTGACCGGACGCTTCAATTTCAACATGACGCAAACGACGCCGATGTTTCTTATACGCAAATAGGGTTCGATCAGGGCGTCGGGCTGTCCAGCGAGAAGACCAGCAACGACCGGCGTCGGCGCGGTTGAGATGACATGCGCCCCCTCAACGCGTTCGCCCTCGGCCGTCTCAACGCCCTTGACCGCACCGCCTTCAATCAGGAACCGCCGCACGGGCGTATTCAGGCGGATAACGCCTCCGAGCCGCTCGATCGCCGCAGCGATCGCCTGCATCAGCCTTTCCGATCCGCCCTCAATATAGCCAAGACGCTCCTCGAAAAGCGATTTGCGGGAATTGCCAAGGCGCTTGATCCGCTGCCACATCCAAGCGGCTGAGACCTCGTCGGCGTATTCGTAAAATTTCAGGGCGAGCAATGGCCGCCACATGCGTTCATAAAGCTTCTCGCCGCACCAGCCGACAAACCAGTCCCGCGCGCTGATGGCGTCAAGTTTGCTCCAGTCGTTTCGTTTCGTCGAATGGAAGGCTTGAAGCCCGTAGCGGACTTTCTCCGGAAACGACATCTCCGGGAACTTCAGAAGGGAAACAGGGTCGCCCCAAGGGTGCAGCGCGCCGCCGGCGTAATAGCCCATCGTCGTGCGGACCCAGCGCATCGCCCCTCCCAGCCCGACATCTTCCATTAAGGCCAGAGTATCCACATCTGACAGACAACAAAAATGATAAAAGCGTTCGATCGAAATGCCGTCGAAGTCGACATGCGCCGCCATCCCGCCAACGCGGTCGTCCGCCTCCAGCACGACAACCTTGCGGCCCGCTTTAGCCGCGTAATAAGCCGCCGCAAGCCCCATCGGACCAGCGCCAACAACGATAAGATCAGGCTCGGTCGCACCGGTCATCAGAAGTCCAGAAACACTTTGGAATAATGGGGGTCCGTATACGTTGTCACGAGCGCGTCGCGAAGCGGCGTCGGCGACACCGCGAAGATCTCTGGCCAATCAATCACATCGAAGACGTCTGGCGTCGCGAGCGCCTTCAATTGGCTGGTTGTGAATGGCGGGTTGCGATCAAAGATCGCATAGGTTTTCAAAAGGAACCAGAACAGTCCGTAGGGGATGGTTACGATAGGAGTCTTTAATCCTGCAGCCGCACGCATCTCCCGGATGAGGTCGATGTAGGTTATCGTCCGTAGGCCGCTGATATCATATACGCCCTCGATCTCGCGTTCTAGACATGACAGGATGATCGCCGAGAAATCGCCGCCATATAGGGGTTGGCGCAGATATTTACCGTCGCCCGGAATCGGGAAAACGGGCGCTTTCTCCATGAACCTTTTCAACCAACCAAGATGCTTTCGGTCGAACCATCCAAACATCAGCGTCGGTCGCAACACCGCGCAAGGGAAGCCCGCGCTCAGGACCAGTTCCTCCTGCCGTTCCTTTGTCTCCGTATAGAAGTCGACAGCCATGGAATTGACGACTGAAGAGCTTGCATGAACGAGATAGTCGCAAGGTCCGGCCCTTAGCGCAGAGAGCACCCGCTCGGTTGCAAGAATATTGTTGCGCTCGAAATCGGCGCGGTCGAGGCCGCCAATCTGGGCGTGGAGGATGACGGCGCGATGACACTGTGACGCGACGCCCTCCCAATCCCCAGGTTCAGCGAGATCGGCCTCAATCACCGTGATGTCAGGGTGCAGGCCCCTCAGGACTTTGACGTTGGCAGGGTGCTTGTCGACGGCGACGATTTCGTAATGGCCGGCGACCTTCAGCGGCGGAATGAGGTTTTGGCCGACAAGTCCTGCAGCGCCGGTAATAAGAACGCGGCGACGATCGCCGATCGCCATGTCGTTCGAGCCGCCTGACCGTTCAATTTCATTCATGCGGCGCGCCGCTCATACTCTCCGAGGAGTTCGGTGACCTCGCCGAACGCCTTTACCTCGCCTTTTTCGAGCCATAGCGCCTTGTTGCAATTGTCGAGCAAAAGCTGCCGGTTGTGCGACGCCAGCACTAGAATGCCCGCCTTGTTCACGAATTCCTGCATGCGCTTTGTGGCTTTGGCGCGGAAGGCCTCGTCGCCCGTGGAGAGCCACTCGTCGAGGAGCAGGATCTGCGGATCGAAAGCAGTGGCGATTGAGAAGGAAAGCCGCATGAGCATGCCCGAAGAATAGGTCGTAAGCGGCATGTCAAGAAACTCGCCGAGCTCGCAGAACGCAACGATCTCGCTGCGCTTTTCCTCGATGCGCGCGCGGCTGTAACCGGCCGCGAGACCTCGCAACGTGATGTTGCGATGGCCCGACGCCTCGAATTGCATGCCAAGATTGATGTTGATAATGCTCGTCGCGCGTCCCAGCGAGCGCACCCGGCCTCCGCCAGGCGGCAGGATGCCAGTCAGAACCTGCAAGAGCGTTGTCTTGCCTGACCCGTTCCGCCCGAGGAGGGCGAGCCGATCGCCCTCACCGAGCGAGAGCGAGACTTCCTTCAGGGCCTGCACGGCGATAATGCGACCGCCTGCCCCGGAAATAAGACGCGCGTCATGGGCGTCGCCGACCGCATGCTCATAGATTTGAGCCTGGGAATAGATCGGGAAGCGCAGCGACACGTTTTCGGCGATCAGCGACACCATGCCGGTCAGATCCAGAACGGCAGGCGCGCGCGCATGACGCCCGCAACCGTGAGGGTCAGGGCAATGCCGGCGAGCGTGAACCAGCCGACAAAGATCCAGCTTTCCACGGGAACGGTCGCGTTCAGCAAGGGCGCGCGAAAAATTTCCACGAGATGCGTCAGCGGATTGAAGTCCGAAATCGTTCGCACGATGGGTTGCGCGTCTGCCTCGGTCCACATGATCGGCGTCGTGAAAAACAGGATGCGCGTAACCGCCCCGACGAGGTGGCCCACATCGCGAAAGCGCGCCGCGACGAGGCCAAGGAGATATTGCGACCACACGCCGAAGACGAGATAAGCGCCGAACGCAGGAACCGCCCATAGCGCGGCGACGCTCGGCCGCCAGCCAAGCACCAGCATGCCGATGAGCGCAATCAGTAACTCGAGGCCGAACGGCGTCAGCGACCGGAAGATGCTCTTATAGACGTAGACGGAGTAAGGCATCGGCGTCGACTTGATCCAGGTCGCCGAATTGACGAACACAGCGCAGCCGTCAATGATGTTGCCGTTCAGATAGACGAACGCCGCGAAGCCGAGCGCCACATACATCAGGAAGTCTTCCGCATCGGCCGATGAGAATGACCCAAAGAAAATGGCGATGACCGCAACGAAAATCACATAGGACCCGGCAATCCACGCGAGCCCGAAGAAGCTGCGGCGATAGCGGGCAAGCGTCTCGTCCCACGCAAAGGCGCGCCAGACCTCGCCCATGGCGAAGCCCCGAACGAGGTCAGCGACCACCGCCCGCGGCCCGCTCTGGGTCGCGGCGGAAAACTCGACGGCGGCGGCGGCGTTCGTCATCACGTCCCTTCTGTGCAGCGGCGTGGAGCCAGTCAGCGACGCGCTGGCATATCCGGTTCTTTTCCCGCCCTCAACCGTCAGGCCGGGCCGCGATTGCTTCGCATCCGCCAGCGCGGGCGCCTATGGAGATTGCAGACCACTCGCCCCACGCGTCGCCTTCATCGGCAATATGGACAGTGAAGCTCTCGGGCAGGTCTGTATGGTCGAAAACGACAAGCGACCAGCTTTCGGCCCGCGGGGCCGTCCAATTACGAACGGTCGGCAGGGTCGTCACGAAATCGTCACGATCATCGATTGTCAGGCGTTGGCGTTTTGCGACGGGGCCTGATTGGTAGTACAGCGCCTCGCCGCGGGTCATCCTGATCGATATCGTTCCAGTCGACGCATCGCCGCCGGGGTTGCTGGCGCAACTCAAAACCGCCGAATCGGCCGGCGGGCCGTCGATGGGCGCAACAAAACCCGCGTTGGCGACAAGATCCTGCGCGAGCTTCATCCCCGCCGCCGTAGTTACAGCTCGGTAGGGAAAAGCCCCAACCTCAATTTCGGCCTCGCAACCGCCCTTGCGCGCGCTGACCGCAAGACGACCGGGCGCCGCGTTGCCCCGCACATAACCTGTAAAGCCGGAGCGCCGGTTGGCCGCTCCTGTCGCCTCCGCGACGTCGGGTCGGGCGCGACCATAATCTGCGAAACCGACGATGCGTCCATCGGCATCGACAAAACGCAAGAGCGTCTTCGTGCCGTTGAGATTGGGGGAGAGGAACCATCCCTCGACTCTGACAAACTCGGTCTCGTCTACGATCGGCGCTGCGCCATCGAGAAACGCTTGGCACCCGGTCGTCGACTCGTCCCGCAATCGCGCGACATCGCCAAGTTCAAGGCCGGCGTCTCGCAGCCAGTCAGCGCCGAAAACCGAATAATTGCGCGAAGCGGCAAGGCGTCCGATGTCACGGAAGTTGCTGCCGTCGGGCATGACGGCATCAAGCGCGGCGATATCGTCAGCGCCCACTTCGAGGGCCAGCGCGGCCAGCCGGCGGTTTTCAAGGACATGATCGGTCGGCGCGAAGGCGTGCCGCTGATGGGCGAGCAAAGCGAGAGGGACGAGCGCCAGCGCTGCGAGCGTGAGGCCCGTGCGCTTGCGAAGCGCGGGCGCGGCCGCGCTGGCAACGAGAATGAGAAAGGCCGCCCAGGCGATGAGCGCGGGCGTTGCATATCGGCCAGACATGGCGGTGATGAGGCCGAACATCAGGCGCCCGCCAGCGGTCACGAACGCGCTCGCGCCGAGAAACGCAAGCATGAAAATAAGCGCAAGACGCACCGTCGACACCTGACGCATGACGACGTCGCGCGCGAGCAGGAATGCTGTCGCCGCCGCCATCACGACGCCGCCAAGCGTCGCGATCCACAGGCCGCGCCCACCCAGCATATGGAACAGCGGCGACCCGAGATAGACAAGCGTATACTGGATCACGCCGATCGGGTTCTCGCGCAGCGCGCCCGGCAGCGTCCCGTGATTGCCCGGCGAGTGATAATCCGAGAAATAAAGCGCGGCGACGAGCGCCGCCAGACCCAGCAGCGCAACTGTTCGCCAGCGCGCAGCGCCGGCGAACAGCGTCATCACCGCCATTAGCGGAAGCACGATAACGCCGTTCGCCATGGCGAGCGAGGAGAGCGCGCCGAGCGCGGCGGCGCCCGTGAAAAAACCGAGATAGGGCGCACGCAAGCGCGCGGCTTTTTCGGCCCGGTGCAGGAGATAAAACGCCCAGAGCGGCAGCGCCTGAACGAGGAAGAACTGGCTCTGAAACGCCCAGACAAGATTCTCCTGCTGCATCCACGACAGAGCCGCTGCGACGCAAACAAGGGCAACCCCGGCGGCGAGCGGGGGCGAGCGCTCTGCAAGCGCGTCGCGCGCGAACATTACTAGCGCCGCCGCGGAAGCTCCGGCGATCACGAAGTTCATCAGCACAAGGAACGCGCCGCGCCCGCCAAAGGCGGCGAAGTCGACATAAAAAAGGATTTTTGACAGAAAGATTCGATGTTCGTTGTGTTGCTCGAACCAGACGCGACCGTCGCCCTCCGAGGCGCGTGCGAAAAATCCTACTGTTCCGTTCCACATATCCCAGAAGGGTACTGGCGAATGGAATCGGGACATTCCGATGAGCGTCGTCAGAATTATGAGCGACGCCAACACCGCGATGGGGAGAAGGGTTATTTGATTTGGCCGCAGCCGAATAGAAATAGATTTGCGAGCCATAACCGTGCAGCAACACCTGTAGCCGTCTCAAAGCCCGTCTAGGTACCACGGCTTTATTTCGCGCGGCAACGACGCGCACAACGATAAACTGGGCCTCCGAGATGCACAGGCGCGCTTGATCAACCTCAACGCAACCCCGTTCGGACCTTACTGGAATCAAGGGCGATGAAATATACACTATTGAGATCTCAAATGAACGAGCCTCTATTGAAGAAAAAGCTGTGATTGCGATTGGCCTAACGGCGCCCAGCGTTGGGTGCGGACGATAGCGCATGGCCGCCCGCATCGGGCGTACGTGCGGGGAGTTACGCCGTAGCCCCGGTTGCTCAGCAGGGGCGTTCTGCGGCATTAGGGAAGACCGGGGTGACGGGCGGGCGTTGCACGCGCCCCCGCTTTGGCCCAACTCTGCCGCGGATGGAGCGATGAAACAACTTGTCCGGCGACTTTTGAACCAAGGTCCGCAAATGAACGACTGCATGAGGATTTTCGATGCCGCGTTTTATCGGACGCAAAATCGGGATCTTGCCGATCTCGGAATGAACGATGGCGAGCTTCGCGATCATTTCCAGGCGCACGGTGTCCGCGAAGCGCGGCCCTACGCGAAAACCGACACGACCGCAGCGGCCATGTCAATGCGCTGGCTGCGCGGAGCGGGCATAGAAATCGGCGCCGGCAAGAGACCGACGCCACTGTTCGGCTTTTCGTCGCTCGATTTTGGCGAGATCGACCGCGATCTGGCGTTTGGAGGCAAGGGGGCGACCCACTGGTTCGACATCGGCGGCGAAGCGCCGACGGCGCTGCGAGGCAAGTTTGATTTCGCTATCACTTCGCATGTGCTCGAGCATTGCGACTCGCTGCTGCGGGGCATCGTCAACATGCTCGACGTGGTCCGCGACAATGGTCTCGCCTATATCGTTCTGCCGGACAAACGTCATCTTGGCGATAAACTCTTCATCGACGATTTTGACCTCAAGCACCACCTCGACGAATTCGAAAAGCCCCTGCTTTATGCCGACCTCCATGACCGCGCCTATATGGCTTACGCCCCGGTCGAGGAGTACGTGAACGAGCATGCCATGCTTGCCCAGGAATACCGGGACCAGATCCGCAGCGGACGTATCGCGCCGGAATACCGCTTTATGCATCACAAGCACAATTACGCATTCGGCAAATGGCTCGAAATTCTGTCGGGTCTGCAAGTAGAGACAGGCTACTTTGAAATTGAGGATGCCTCATTCGGGCGCGATCGCCTAGATTGCCATTTTATTTTGCGAAAAACGCCGGAATTCCGGCCGGCCCCGCCCATCAGCTCCGCTTCCTGATCATCTTTGTACGGATCGTCACGTCGCGTCTACACGCCGAGCAATACCTGAAGCGGCGTCGGCGCTGATGAGACAGACAGCGCTATACCCTGCGCGCTGTTCCTCGAGAAACGGCGCGCATAGGCGCTGAAGCCGCCGTCCGCTTCTACTGAATACGGGTCCGGAAAGAGCGCGCGCACATTAGCGTGCGCCCTGTAGTAGTTGCGGTGGGCCGCCAGAATGGGGTCGCCATCGTCAAAGCCGCCATAACCCCATTCGGGGTCCGGCGGAGCGACGGCTGCCTTCGAGAATGTCTCTCTGAGCCGGGCGTCAAGCACAGAAGCGGCGCGCATTGTCGATTGCGCTGCAAACAGGAATGGGTCGTTCCTCCCCCCAAAGTAAACCGGCGCCGCGCAAATACGCGCCGCGGCCGCCTGCAGGACGCCAGACCCGATCTTCTCGTCTTCCAACGCGCCGGGCCATATTGCGATTACGCGCTGGCAATCGATACGCCACATCAAGCGGGCGCCTACCGACAACAATGATGCCTCGGTTGCCGATGAGCGATCAAGCGTGAAAAGATGCGGGTACGGAACGATCCCGGGCGCAAGGTCCTCTACAGCGTCGAATGCCTCGACCTGTTCCGCCTCAGCGCGAAGCGCTGGATCGTCGATGATAACCCAAAATCGCGCATTGGGCTCTCTTTCGCCTAGGCGCGCTGCGCGCATCAGGTCAGCCGACGAAGCGCAAACCGCTACGATCCAGGCAGCGCTTGCCGGCGCACCCTCCGCAGGCCGCCTAGCGATCGCCTTCTGCGGCCGCGATCGGACGGGTGGGCGCGCGGGCGCTGGGT
>JBGTFV010000180.1:0-1602 GCA_041747095.1 Parvularculaceae bacterium | reverse complement strand
GAGCGCCCGAGCGGCGGCTGCAGCGGGACTGAGCGCCGACGTCGGACCAGTTCCGCTGCGGCTCGGCGCCGGCGTTGATGGGCTGATCCGTATCCGGTTCGATACTCCGCCCGAACTCTCTACGGGCGATCCGGATGCGGTGCATTTCGTCGCGGACGATCGGCGCGATCTCGTTGCCGCGCGAGACGCCATGCTGGAAGGCGAACTGATCGATCGCCCGCCCGTGGTTTTCGAAGTAGTTGGCGGCGACATCTTCGTCGCAGCTCCCTACTGCCCGGCCGCGCTTCGTGAGGGCGCTGGCCTGCGCGATTGGTCTGGCCAGGACAAGCAAGCTCTCGGCGCGATCGCCATGTCGCGGATTGCCCCGTTTCTGAAAACCGGGCGACGCCATGTGCGCCAGATTGACGTTCGCTTGTTCGCTCCGGGAAGTCCGCGCAGCCGCGCGGCCGATGGCGCGAGATTGCGGGCGCCCGCGCCGGCGCCGACGCTGGATGAAGTCACGGCCGCAACAGATCTTGCATTAATGGCGGTGCGTCGTGGCTAACGCGCATGCCCCCATGCCTGAACGGCCTCCGGCTCCCCGAATTGAAGGCGGCGTCGACGCAGTGGTTATCGGCGCGACGATAGACGGAATGGCGGCGGCGGCGTTGCTCGCCAAGTCTGGCTTGTTGACGGTGCTTGTCGAGGCCGGAGAGACAACCGCGCGCAAAAACTTGCGCGAATTCGCTCCCGGTTTTTTCACCGACGACGCCGATCCGTTGACCTTCATGCTCGACCCTGACCTGATAAGCAGTATTGATCTTTACCGCCACGGACTTACCTTCGCGCAGCGGCGGATGGCGACCCTCTATTCATTTGATGACGGATCGTTCCTCGAAGTTCCCGGCGACCCAGCGGAAGCGGTGGAGGCGGTTGCTGCATTTTTCCCCGGGGACGGAGCGCGGTATGCGGCGCTCGTCGAAGAATGCACCGCGCGCGGACGAGCCTTGCGCGGGTTTTTTGACGGCGAGGAAGCGCCAACGGACGATCGCTTTGAGACCATGGCGGCAACCTCGCTCGATGAGGTGATAGATGGGCGGTTCGATGATGCGCTTCTCACGGACCTCGTTCGCGCCGAGGCGTCCTTGAGGTCGCGGCTCCGGCCGGAAGACCCATTTTCCTTTCTCGCTCTGATCCGTCGCTGGGCGGGCGAAGCGGTGGGCCTGCAGGGCGCGTTCGCTTATCCATCAGGCGGCGCGCGCGGTCTTCTCGACGCCCTGCGCCGGGCCGGTCAATCGATGGGCGTCGACTTTCGCGCCGGTCGCCGCCTTAGCCGCATTCTCGTCGAGGGGGACGCTGCTGCTGGAATAGAATTCGACGACGGGGCACAGATTCGCGCCTCTGTAGTCATCAATGCTTTACCCGCTCATGACGCCTTCCGTACGCAAATCGGCGTCGGTCGTCTCGACATAGAATTTGGGCGCGCTGTACCGGGCGAGCCGGAAATCGGATCGATCCGGGCGAATGCGGCGTTGCCGCGCGCGCCGGGCGGTCCGCTCCGCGATCGACTCGACAGAAGGATTGTCGTCACGCCGGGGCGCGCGGACTTCCGGCGCGCGCATC
>JBGTFV010000179.1:0-2145 GCA_041747095.1 Parvularculaceae bacterium | reverse complement strand
GCGGCCAAGCGCGCCAACGATCCAAAGCCCGACCTCGACGCGTGCCTCGCAGCCGGCAGGATCGCCGAGGGCTAGGCGGCCAAGGCGGCCTTCTGCGCAAGGCGCGCTTGCCGACGCCATTCCAGCGCCGAAGCGACAACTGCGAACAGCCCCAGCGCTGCGGTCAGGAAAAACACGTAGGCATAGCCGCGCGCCGCGATGAGTTCGCCTAGCGCGCCGCGCCCCAGCGAACCGATCAGCATCGTCAGCGAGGCAAAGAGCGCGTATTGCACGGCGGCGTAGCGCGGATTGACGATCGATGACAGATAGGCGACCGACGCGGCGCTGGCGAAACCCACAGCCAGATTTTCGGCGGCGATGGCCAGCATCAGGCGCGCGAGCGCTTCGTTCATCGTGACGTCGAGCGTCAGGAAGTTTGCCAGCGGCTGCAATCCGGCGAGCACGGGATAAAGGCCGAGCGTGCGCATCACCACATCGACGCTTGATCCGCCGAGCGCCAGATCCGCAAAGATGAGGTTCGTCGCCGCCGCCAACACGGCGCCCACGAACAGGCAGGGCATGCGTCCGAATCGAAGGATGGCGGCCGCGCCGACCGCAATCCCGAAGAACGTCATGAACGAGCCGAAAACTTTTGAGGCGATGGCGACTTCGTCATTGGTATGCCCAAGCGCGCCATTGGCGTCGCCCATATAGAACGGAAACGCGAAGGCTCCCCAGACGAGGTCGGCAAAGCGATAGGACAGTATGAGCGACAGAACGAGAATGGCGCTGACGCCGAGGCGACGCACCACATCCGACATCGGGGCCAGCACCGAGGCGTAGATCGCATCCAAAGCCCCCTGCATGGGCCACGGCGCCGCATCGCGCGGATCGGTGTCCCGTCCCTCGAGCCGCAGCATGTAGGCGGCGACGGCGACCGGAAAGATGACAGAGGCGATGATGATCAGCGGACCCTTTTCGATGGTGAACGCGCGCGCGTTCGCCATGTCGGGCGCGTTAAGGGCGAGCGCCATGAATCCGAACAACGCCGCAAACGACCAGCCCCAGCCAAGCAGCACCGGCGTCAGCGCGATGTTGCGCCAGCGCGGCGGCAGGGCTTCGCTTTTCAGGATGAGCGCCTTGCGCCGCACGGGACCGTCGGGCGCGAGAAAGACGCCGGACACCGCGACCGCCATCAAAACGGCGAGCGCCACGAACGTATCGTTCCACCCGATCCGCGCCGCCATCATCAGAGCGCCGGCCCCGCCAAGGATGGCGGCGAGGCGATATCCGATCTGATAGACCGACGAAAGCAGATCGAGCGGAGTCTCCTCGTCGGCGACCTCGATCCGCCAGGCGTCGATGAGAATGTCCTGCGAGGCCGACGCGAAAGTGCAGACGACCGCGGCGATGGCGATCAGGCCGATCTGCGTCTGAGGCGACGCCGTCGAAATGACGCCCAGCGCGGCGATGATCGCCCCTTGCAGCAGCAATATGCCGGCGCGCCGCTGACCCATACTGAAGAATGAAGGGAACGGCGCGTGATCCACCGCTGGCGACCACAGGAACTTGAATCCGTAAAGGATGATGATCCAGGAAAAGACGCCGATCGTCTTTATGTCGATATTGTCGTTGGTGAACCACGCATTGAGCGTGCCGGTGATGAGTACATACGGCAGTCCGGCGGCAAAGCCGAGCACGAACATGGCGCGCGCTTTCTGACGACCAAGCGCGCGGAACGATTCCTTCCAGCCCGGCGTGCGCAGCGCTGCAGGGGTCGCGGCGGGCGCCATGACCGCGCTCGGGTTCGCAGACGCAGAAAGGGCAGGGGCGATCGGGGGGGCGGCGGGCCTGTCAGCGCTCATCGACATGCATCCTGGTCAGCGGAAATCATCGGCAGCGGGTATCCGCGCGTAAAGACTGTTTAGCCCGCTTCGTGTCGATAAGAAGGCCCGTCTCCGCCCGCAAGAACGTTCGACTGGGACGTTGTTCAGGACGCAGCGTGCAAGGGCGGACGCACGCTCCCTGAATGTGCCGAGCGCGTGGCGTCGCCCCATTTCGCAAGCATGGCGTCGAGGTCCGCCGGATCGAACGGCTTGGCGAGGAAATCGTCCATGCCGGCGAGCATGCATTTCTGGCGATCGGCGGGCATTGCGTTGGCGGTGA
>JBGTFV010000178.1:0-5044 GCA_041747095.1 Parvularculaceae bacterium | reverse complement strand
TCGGCGTCGGCGGTTGTCGCCTCGGTGACGGCGCTGCGGGCAATCCGCGCGTTCAGCCGTTCGACAAGCGCATCTGCGCCGGCGCTCGTTTCAGTGACTTTTGCCGCGCCGGAAGACTTCGCAACCCGCCTGCCGTCTTCGGTCGACTGGTCGCCAACCACTGCGGGCGCGCCGGTGCGGAACAGCGCCGCGAGATCGGCCTTTGAAAGCGGCGACAGGCCAAGCAGCTCGCGCACTTCGTTGACGCGCGACGGGGTGAACTGGGAAAGGGGGCCGACCTTGCCGAGATGGTTTCCTTGCGCAGCGGCGAAGCCGAGGCTTCGCAGAGCCGATAGCGAGGCCTGATCTTCAACGCCGACCGCCGTTATCGCAGCGTTCTGTTCCTGAGCCAATTCAAGGAGTTCGGAGATAGCGCTCAGGCCCGGTCCCCGCACCGTGCGGGCAAAGCGCAAAATGGCGGCCCCGCCGGTTTTGATTTCGTCAAACGGGAAGGGCGAGACCTGACGAAGGAAATCATTCGCCCGTCCGCGCACTTCGATCGCGAGCCGCGCACCGGTCTGGCGCAGCATGGCGAAGCGCTTAGACGCAAGGCCGTTGTCCATCGTGACCGGCGGCATCGGGCATTCGAGCGTGACGAGTTCGGCCGGGAAGCCGCGCTCGCGCAGGAGGACCGTAAAGTGGGTCGCGAATGCGTCATCGCCGAGATCGCTCAGCGCCAGATTGATAGAGAAGCCCGGCGGATAAGGCCCCCGCCATTCCTGATATCGGTCGAGCGCTTCAGCGAGGACGTAGCGCGTCAACTCGCCCATGCGGCCTTGCGTTTCAAAAAACGAAATGAACGCGCCCGGCGGCAGTACGCCGAGCGTTGCGTGACGCCAGCGAACAAAAGTTTCGACGCGCGCCAGCGCGCCATTCCCGAGATCGAAAATCGGTTGAAAAAGGACTTCGAAGTCTCTGTTCTTCAACGCATTGTCGATGTCGACATTCGACAGTCGAACAGCATGCGCGCCCATCATCGTCCCTCCGCCCGGCGCGCTGGTCGCCTGCTGCGCCGCCACCGCGCATCGTTGTCGGGACGGGTTAAATCAACCTGAATGCGCAACGAGGCCAGCCTGCCAAGATAATTATCGTTAACCGTGGCGCGATTCAGCGCCTGACGCAAATTGCGCTTTATACAACTTTGGGTCGGAGATCGGCGGCATTGATCCAGAATGTCTCGCCGTCGCTGTCCTCGGTGTCGACCCAGAAAAATGGCAATTCAGAATAGCTTGATTCGAGCGCCTCGCGGCCCGCGCCAATCTCGCACAGAAGCCCGCCGCCGGGCGTCAGCGTTGCAGATGCGCCGTCAATGATGCGGCGGACGATGTCGAGGCCATCCGCTCCGCCGGCCAGCGCTAGGGCGGGCTCCGCGCGGTATTCAGGCGGCAGCGCCGCCATCGCCGCTGCGTCGACATAGGGCGGATTGGCGATGATGAGATCGTAACGACGGCCCGCGACCGGCGCATAGAGATCGCCTTCGAATAGAGCGATCCGGCTCGCGAGGTCATAGTCGTCGACATTGCGGCGCGCGACCGCCAACGCCTCGGCGGAAATATCGACCGCGTCGATGAAGGCGTTGGGAAACGCACGTGAGGCGAGGATCGCGAGGCACCCTGATCCGGTGCACAGTTCAAGTATGCGCCGGACGCCCATCGGATCAGGAATCAGCGGCGCGCCGTCAGGGCCCGACAATTCCGCGCCGAGAAGCTCGCCGATGAATGATCGCGGCACCAGCACCCGTGCGTCCACATAGAAAGGCGCGCCCTGCATATAGGCGCGGTTGACGAGATAGGCCGCCGGCTGGCGCGTGATGACGCGCGCCTCTATGCGCGCCGCGAGAAGCGTGCGTTCCTCCGCTGTCAGGCGCGCCTCAAGCCACGGGTTGATGTCGTCGATCGGTAGGCTCAGCGATTCCAGCACCAGAAACGCCGCCTCGTCGATCGCGTCGCGCGCGCCGTGTCCGAAATGAAGCCCTGCGCGCTGGAATGACGTCACCGCGTAGCGCAGGAAATCGCGCACGGTGACGAGCGTTTCGGCCGCATCGCGGGTGGCTGGGGAGGCGGCAATCGGGCTTTCGTCTGAGATTGTCATGTCAGGGACGCTCGAACGTTATACGGCGACAGATTTGCGCGGGATTAATGATCGAACTGCTCGCGCACAATTCGTTCCTCCAGCGACTGTCCTCGATCGAACAGCAGCGTCATGGAGATTGAGCGGTCCTCCCAGGCGTCGACGCGCGCGACCTTGCGCACCTCGTAATTATCGGCGACGGCGGAGACCGGCCGCATCTCTGCGTCGAGCGTCTCGAAGGTCACGCGCGCCTCATGCGGGATGAGCGCGCCTTTCCAGCGCCGCGGGCGAAAGGCGCTGATCGGCGTCAGCGCCAGCAGATGCGCGCCTATCGGCAGGATTGGTCCATGGGCGGAGAGATTATAGGCGGTCGAGCCGGCGGGCGTTGCCAGCAGGACGCCGTCGCAAGTGAGCGATTCCATCCGCACCACGTCATTGACGGAGATCCGCACACGCGCGCTTTGCCGCGTCTGGCGGAAGAGCGAGACCTCGTTGATCGCCATGGCCGAGAGTTTCTCGCCCTCGACAGTCGTCGCCTCCATGGCGAGCGGGTGGATGATGGCGGCTTCGGCGTCGGCGATGCGTTCAGCAAGGCCATTGACGTCGGCGGCGTTCATCAGGAAGCCGACGGTCCCGCCGTTGACGCCGTAAACTGGCGCGCCCCTTCCCATTTGCGCCCTTAGCGTTTCCAGCATGAAGCCGTCGCCACCGATTGCTACGATCACGTCGCAGGCGTCCGCCGGGCAGTCGCCGTAGACCTGACGCAGGCGCGCGGCCATTTCCTGCGAGGCGGGTCGTCCATTGGCGAGGATGCACAGGCGGCTGCGCGGCATGAGGGGTCCCAAATTTACTTCGACGCATTGCGCCGCCGCCAGTTGGCGCGGCGGGTCATCAGCTGTTCGCGGGGCTGCGCTTTTCCGCCGACGGGCGTAAACTACCCGCCAGCGGCATCGGAGGGAACTACAATGAACATGCAACAGAAAATGTCTTCGATTGGCGCAAGCCCCGGTTTCGCCATCCCCGATCCAGCGACGCTGCCGTCGATCAAGGGGCAGGTTTCCGAGGAAGAATGGCGCGTGCGCTGCGACCTTGCGGCGACTTACCGGCTTGCCGCCCTTTATGGCTGGGACGACATGATCTTCACCCATATCTCGGCGCGCCTGCCCTCCGAGAACGGCGAGGAACGGTTCCTTCTCAATCCATACGGCGTGTTCTTCGAGGAGATGACCGCCACGAGCCTTGTAAAGGTCGACATTGAGGGGCGGCCCGTTTCCGAGACGCCTTATTTCACCAATCCGGCGGGCTTTACGATCCACAGCGCGCTGCATATGGCGCGCGAGGACGCGCACGCCGTCATTCATCTGCATACGCCTTATGGCGTCGCTGTGTCAGCCCAGCAGGACGGACTGCGCCGGTTCACGCAATTCGCCATGATCGTGCACGACGACGTCGCCTATCACGACTATGAAGGCATCGCGACAGACCTTGATGAGCGCGAGCGCCTCGTCTCCGACATCGGCGCGCACAATTTTCTCATCCTGCGCAATCACGGCACGCTGACGGTGGGGGCCAATTGCGCTGTGGCTTTCCTCAGGATGTACTTCCTTGAACAGGCTTGCCGCGCGCAAATTCTTGCGCAGTCAGACACGAAGCCGCCACGCGAGGAGGGACCGGAGATGGCCGGAAAAGTGCAGCAGCAGGGCATGCCCGCCTTCACGCCCGGCCTCGGCGATAATCTCGCTTGGCCGGGGCTGTTGAGGAAGCTGAACCGGATCAATCCGGGGTTTGATGTTTGAGGTTTGCGTTTTGCATCTTGGAAGGGTCGTTGAAGCGTGGACGCCGTTACATCATCGCAATCTGCAGTGCTTTTTGATGGTTTATTTTGTGAGAAGCCGAGCATCAACGGCGAGCTCAGTTGCAGCCGCAACGGAAAAATCAAACATGGCCCCAGAGTAGATCGTACGTGCTCGAATTTTCCGCTTTCGCTCAAGGACAACATCGATAGGGCGTTTCGTCAACTTCTGAACCGTTACAGGATCAATCCGTCGGTCTTTGACGCGAAGCTCGCCCAAGATGCCATTGACCAATTGTATGTAACTTCCGGAATGAATGACTGGATCGCGCCCTTTCATATCGCTTAGCGTGCGGTCGATCCTGAATGGCTGACTTTCCAGCAATATAAATCCTCCCTTCGGGGATCTTGCCTGCGCTATTGCGAAAGCAAGCCCGAGTTCAAACGGCATATTGAATCGCACGGGCGTGCCAACGCGGCTGAGATCGTGGATCGAAAAATGGCATTCAGCGATTAGCTCAAGTAGTCTGGCCAATCGGCCATTTCCGTTTTCAGGAATTTCAAGCACGCATCGCGGTGCGCGACTTAAGCAGACCAGAGCAGCTATAAGCGCGAGGAATAAACGTTCGTAGGGGCCGTCGAAAGGGCAATTTATAAAGACGTTGCGCTCATCGAACTTGGCTGCCCGCCGAATCATAGGGAATCAATGCACGGCGCGTTTTGCCGCTGAAACGATCGAATCTTCTATGCCCAGCAGGTCAATAATTTTCGTTGCAGAAGTCACAGACACAGTCCGTCCTGGCTCGGGGCTACGCTCCGCAAGACGGACCGTGAACCGCGCGTTCGCAACCTTTTTTGCCGCTTTACGAGCTGGTTGCTTTGTCGATTTCCTTTTCACGATCTTTTTAGCGCGATTTTTGGAAATAGATTTTTGTTTTGTGGGCATTTTCGATCTGTAGTCGCTAATTCTGCTTCGCCAAAAAAGATTAGGCGGCTTTGTTTTTATTGGCCCTCCTAATCAATCGAATTATTCCCCGGTTCAATCTTTTTCGTCAAGTTTATTCCACGCTTGCGCTAAACCCACTCCACCGCGACGCACGTCGCCTCGCCGCCGCCGATGCAAAGGCTGGCGACGCCGCGCTT
>JBGTFV010000177.1:0-4215 GCA_041747095.1 Parvularculaceae bacterium | reverse complement strand
CGCAACGCCTAGATCAATCGACACCTCTATCTTGGCGCCGGCGTGGTCGACGCGCGCGTACCAGCGGTCGCTTATGGTGCGCGACACCGGCGCGATGCGGCTGCGGACCCCGTCGACGATCGCGGCAATAACCGGATCATCTGGCGCGATCGGGAAGGCGTCGAGGCTCTTCAGTCGCGTTTCGTTTTCAAAACGATCTAGCGTAGACAGACCGTTTTCCTCGCGCTTAATCGTCTGGGTGCGCTCGCCTGCGCTCGTGCGGATCCGTAGCGAGACGCCCTGGGCCGCCAGCTCCATCGCGGGTGTGTCGTAATACGTCGCCGTCAGGCGCTCCCAGCTGCCGTTACCGGTCGCCTTTGCCCGCACGAGATGGGATCGGCGCAGCGCCGCGACATCGCGGGGCGCGCCGGTCAGTTTGATTTCGAATTCCCGGGTGGCTTTGGTCACTCCGTCCTCAATTGCCTGCCTCGAGAAGAGCCGTCCGCGGCCGCCGTGACTGTCGAACACTGCGAACGGGGTGGTCGTTTCCAGAGGCACAAGTAGCGGCTCGCAATTCCCGCGCCGCGCCCGGTAAGCCCCAACCGGGCAAGCTTCCGTCTATGCCTCGGGGAGCCGCTGCGCGGCCATACGCGCTGCCGCAAGATCAATCCGCCCGTCATAAAGGGCGCGACCGATGATAACGCCTTCAATGTTGGCGTGTGCGCGCGCGAGCAGGCGTATGTCCTCAAGGCCGGCGACCCCGCCAGAGGCGACGACCGGTATGGCGAGGCTGTCAGCCAAGCTTGCCGTTGCGTCGACATTGACGCCCGACAGCGCCCCGTCGCGGCCGATGTCGGTATAGACGATCGCTGCAACGCCTTGATCTTCATAGCGTTTTGCAACCTCAAGAGCGGCATGGCCCGTGTCGCCCGCCCACCCGTCCGTCTTGACGCGCCCGTCGCGGGCGTCAATGCCGACGACAATGCGCCCGGGATAGGCTTTTGCCGCGGCGCGCACGAACGCCGGGTCGCGCACGGCTGCCGTTCCAAGTATGACCCGGTCGAGGCCGAGCCCAAGCCAACCGTCGACAGCAGCCATATCGCGCAGACCGCCGCCGAGTTGGCGCCGCGCCGCAGTGGCCCCGATGATCTTTTCCACCGCCGCGCGGTTTTCGCTTTTGCCGGAAAAAGCCCCATCCAGATCGACGATATGGAGCCAGTCATACCCGAGGCGCTCGAAGGTTTGAGCCTGCGCAGAGGGATCGAGATTATAGACCGTCGCCTTGTCCATTTCGCCGTGCAAGAGCCGCACGCAGGCGCCGCCCGCGAGGTCGATTGCCGGATAGAGGGTGAGGGCCGTCGAACTCATGGTCGCCAGGCGAGAAAGCGCGCTAGCAGGGCGAGGCCCGCCGCTTGGCTTTTCTCAGGATGGAACTGCACGCCGAGGATATTGTCCCGTTGAACCGCCGCAACGACCTCCCCGAAATAATCGCAAACGCCAGCCACGAAGGCTCTATTTTCGGGAACGAAATGAAATGAGTGGACGAAATAATAGTCATCCGACGCTTGGCCATCGCCGGGTGGGGCGAGGGGGCCCGGCTCAAAGTGCACGTCATTCCAGCCGACATGGGGGATCCGTCGTTCCGGCGCCGGGTCGAGCCGCCGCGTTTCGCCGGGGACCCAGCCAAGCCCCTGAATTTCCTCAAATTCCAGACCACGACCCGCAAGCATCTGCATGCCGACGCAGATACCAAGGAAGGGGCGGCCCTCAACCAGCACAGAATGTTCGAGAGCCGGAATGATCTCGGGGTTTTCTTCAAGGCCAGCCATGCACGCGGCGAAAGCGCCGACGCCGGGAAGGATGATCCGGTCGGCCCCGGCGATGGCGGCCGCATCGCCCGACACGGCGATATGCGCGGCGATCCCCGCTTCCCGGGCGGCGCGCTGCAGGGCTTTCTCGACCGAGCGAAGGTTGCCTGAACCACAGTCGATGACGACGACATTTTCAGCCATTTGGGGCTTCTAGACCATCGAAGCCGCAAGCGGGAAGGGGCTGACCCTCGCGGAGATTAAATGCCGTTAGCGGGGCGGCCGCGTTGGACGCGAGTGCAAAGCAAAGCGGCTGACGCCGAGCTGCACAACGTAAACCCCGCTGATGGCGAAGACCGTCGCGATGAACACGACGAGCGTAACCGTTACAGGCGTCACCATAATAGCCTCCGCAACGAGGCTGCCAGAAGATCAAATGCGCATAAAAAAAGCGTTTATTTTTAGGCGCTTATGAAAAACGATCGGTTAACTCACGGCGCTTCGCGAATGACGCCGCACTGTTTTCCGTTTCTGATCCGGCAGCTTATCTGCTGATAGGCGAACACTGCGAGAACGGCGCCAACCACGCCAAGAAAGCCGATGATGATTGCCCCGGCGGGACCAAATTGTTCCATGTTCCAGCGACCTTTTAAGACGGCCTCTAACCGATGTTTTCCGTCTCGCTGGAATTGGGCGCCGCCTGCCACATTTTCACCACACATTCTGGTGAGCCGTCTCGCGAGCCGCTCACCAATCAGGAATCCGTCGCGGACAGGCCTCGCGCGCGCTCGCGACGCCGCGCTTCCCTCGCCCGATTTTATCGCTAACATCCTTAAAGGGGAAAGCGTCGACGCCTGTCGGCGACGTGATCGATTGCGGGTGGTGAGGGGCCGATGACCTCGGAAGTGGTATTGATGAATCGCCAGGCCGTGGCGATGGCGGCCGATAGCGCCGTGACGATTTCCGGTCCGCAATATCTGAAGACCTATCAATCCGTCGATAAACTGTTCCCGCTGGTGGAGTCCCAGCCGGTGGCGGTGATGATTTACAATAACGCGGAAATCATGTCGACGCCGTGGGAAACAGTGATCTCGCTCTATCGCGAGGCGGCGCGCGGGCGACCGCTCGACACGGTGCAGGATTACGCTGAGGACTTCATGAACTTCCTGTCGGGCAATCCCGACCTGTTTCCGCCGGATCATCAAGACACAGAGTTCTTCAAACACCTCGCGGTCGTCTACACCGTGATCGCCGAAGATTTCGACGATCAAGTCGCCAAGCTCAAACAGTCGAATGCGGCGAAGGTGAAAGAGCACCTCGGCCCTATATTCGAGTTTGTGGTCGGGCACCTGCATGCGAGCTATCAGCGTTATCCGGACGATACGCCGCGCACGGATCTTCAGTGCTTTCCGCAGGGGATGGGCGAGCAGATCAGGCGGCGATACCGGGCGGAAATCGAACAGTTGATCGAGAGCCTCGTTGGCGCATTGAAATCCGACCACGGCGCATTCCCCGTGTCGGACGCTACGCGGGAGCGTCTGCGGGACATCGCCGTTTTTGCGGTAACGCGGGACGCTTTCTTCGAGCACTATACCGGCGTGGTGTTCGCCGGCTTTGGCGCGCGCGAAAAATTCCCCGCCATGAGGTCCTATCTGGCGTCGAGCGTCGTGCTCGGGATCTTGAAGCGGCGGCAGGATCGCTTCGCCGACATGACGTCCGATGGCGGACCCGTGGTGCAGCCCTTCGCACAGGACCGCATGATCCGCACGTTTCTCACCGGCATGGATCAATACTTGCGCATGTTCATGTTTGGTGAAACGCTGAAGCTGTCCATGAACCTTGTGACCGACGTGGTGGGCCGTGCGCCAGGCCTCACCGACGCGCAGCGCCAATCCCTCTTCCGCGATTATTCCGAGAACAATCTCAGCCATGCGCTTGGCGCGTTTTTCAAGGCGATCGACAGCTATCAGTACACGGTTCATACGCGCCCGATCTATCGCGCCATTGGATCGTTGCCAAAGCGCGAACTTGGCGAAACAGCCGCTTCGCTGATAAAGCTCAATTCATTCCAGCAAAAAGTGATGCATTCAGTTGAAACCGTCGGCGGGCCGATCGACGTCGCCGTCATCACGCGCAATGGCGGCCTTGAACTCAAGCGCGACAAGCCGGACTTCTAAGGCGCGGATCGCTACGAAGTTGAGTGAAACAGAGCAGGACATGCAGGCATGACTGAACGGCTGAAACAGATCTGGACCGGGTTTGCCGGCGCGACGACGCGCCGATTGACGGGCGAGGGCGTCGACAACATTGCTGCGCCAATACGGCATGCCGAGATGACGTCGGCGTTTACAGCGCCGGACGCCGAAGCGATCGCCCCGGCGGCCGCAGCGTTCGAAGCGTTGCGTCACCGGCTTTCGGCGAGCGAGGC
>JBGTFV010000176.1:0-7623 GCA_041747095.1 Parvularculaceae bacterium | reverse complement strand
GGCAAGGCCGCTCGCGCGCGAAAACCGGCTCGACGAATTGTTCCCGGGCGGGCGCGCGTCGTTCGACTACGAACTGCCGCAGAAAGCGGGCGCAGATGGCTGGGACAAGTTCTTCCGCACGGCCGACAAGGCGCTCCATGCCGGCCAGACGGCGGGGATCGCGCCGTTTCGTAGGGGCGCCGTCAAACGCGCGCTGGAATGGATCATCCAGCATCAGGACGCGGACGGCGTCTGGGGCGGCATCCAGCCGCCGTGGATTTACTCCGTCATGGCGCTTTTCAACGAGGGATATGCGCTTGACCATCCAGTGCTCGCCAAGGCGATCGGCGCGCTCGACGATCCCCGCTGGCGCGTCGACGTCGGCGATGCGACCTGGATTCAGGCCTCGACGAGCCCCGTCTGGGACACGCTGTTGTCCCTGATGGCGTTCGACGACGCGCACCTTCTCGGGCAATACCCCGAGGAAGTCGAGAAAGCCGTGCAATGGGTGCTTGACCAGCAGGTCCTTCGCCCCGGCGACTGGCAGGTGAAGCTCCCCAACATTGCGCCGGGGGGCTGGGCGTTCGAATACAAGAACTATTTCTATCCTGACACAGATGATACCGCGGTGGCGCTCATCGTTCTTGCGCAATTCCGCAATGATCCGAAATGGAAGGAGCGGGGCGTTGAGACGGCGATTGAACGCGGCGTCAACTGGCTCTTCGGCATGCAATGCCGCGGCGGCGGCTGGGGCGCCTTCGACAAGGACAACGACAAGACGATCCTGACAAAAATCCCCTTCTGCGACTTTGGCGAGGCGCTGGATCCGCCGTCAGTCGACGTCACCGCGCACATCGTCGAGGCGTTCGGCAAGCTCGGCTTTTCGCGCTCCCATCCAAACATCGCCCGCGCGCTTGATTATCTTCGCCGTGAGCAAGAGCCAGACGGTTCGTGGTTCGGCCGCTGGGGCGTCAATTACATCTACGGAACCGGCGCGGTGCTGCCGGCGCTTGCCGCCATCGGCGAGGATATGACCGCGACTTATGTTCAGCGGGCGGCGGATTGGATCATCTCGCGGCAGCAGGAAAGCGGCGGCTGGGGCGAGTCCTGCGCGTCGTATATGGACGCCGCAATGTCAGGGCGCGGCAAGGCGACCGCCAGCCAGACCGCGTGGGCGCTGATGGCGCTCGTCGCCGCCGGGCGCGCAAGCGATCGCGAGTCGATCGAACGCGGCGCGGCGTTTCTACTCGATCGTCAGTCAGACGGCTCGTGGAATGAACCGGAATACACGGGGACCGGATTTCCCGGCTATGGCGTTGGCGCGACGATCAAACTCAACGACCCGCTGTTGCAGGAACGGCTGAAGCAGGGCCCTGAACTCTCGCGGGCTTTCATGATCAACTACAATCTCTATCGCCACTATTTCCCGTTGATGGCGTTAGGGCGTGTGCGGAGGATGTTGCAGGGAGCTTGAGCGGGAGGGCGCGCTTCAAGCGCTGTGCTCTGACAATTGGCGCTGATCAGCAACATTCGATGGAGACAAAAATTGACAAAATTGGCCTTGCTCATGGCGTTGCTTATTGTTTTTTTCTGTGGCGACGCCAGAGCCCTTCCCCAGGGGATTTCGGAGCTTTCGTCCCTTCTTGATGGGGGAGAGGCTCGTCTTGATTACAGCGCCCGCCGCGTCATTTTCAATTCGGATGAGCTTGCCGCCTTGGGAGCACTCGGTTTTTCAGCCGGCGAACTCGCTCCCCGAATTGAAAGCGGTTGCTACAGCGACATCGCTTGTGAGGTCCGCTATCGGTTCGCCCGAATGAGTGAGGCCGATAGCTTAGAGTTGAAGACAATCGCCAGCGCCGTGGTGAAGGACTGCAAGTATATTGTTTATGGAGGCGACCGTCGGTCCTTCGGCCAATGGGGGCGCCTTCATCGCTTGGCGGATGCGCGGCAACGTAGGAGCGATCTTATTGCCCGCGGCAGTGCGGCAGCTCGGCTCATCGGAAATGCGTGCGTCGCGGAGGCCGACACGATTGCGGCGAAGGCTCTCGGTAAGCTGCCCGATGATAAGTTGAGCGCCATCCTCGCAAGCAACGATGTGAAACGCATTCGATCGCTGCACCTCATTGCTCAGCACGCCGATCGGTCTCCGGGTTTCCAGGCAAGATCCGCCAGAATTTTCGGAGCCCTGAACTGCGAAATCCATGGCGCAAACGTTCGACAGCGCTGCGCTTACCTCGCGGATCGGGTATCCCTCGCCTTTGGCCGAGCGCAGTTATATGGAACGCAGTACGATTGCGCGTTGCTGGACAGGCCAGACGTGTTGGAGATTGAACGGCGGAGAAAGGCAGTAGGTCTGCAGAGGCTGAAAGAGTATCAGAAGTGTGAGCAATCATGATTGCCAGTCCAGCCTCGCGATAAAGCGAGGCAAAGTTCGTCGCGCCGCGCTGACCGCGCCCTGACAAATGCGGACTGCCGCAAACGCGCCGCCTCAGGCGCGCCAGCGTATCGCGACAGCCTCAATCCTCGAGTACGAACGTCACCTTCATATTGACGCGGTACTCGACGATCTTGCCGGCCTTGACGACGACTTTCTGATCCTGAATCCAGGCGCCTTCGACGTTCTTCAAGGTCTTGTTGGCGCGTTCGATGCCTTCTTCGATCGCATCCTTGAAGCTCTTCGATGAACCGGCAGTGATTTCCGTGACGCGTGCAACGGCCATGGCTTTTGTCTCCCACCTGGGGTTTCGCTTCATTGCGTAACCCCGCAGGATTGAAGCCTATCGGTCTCTGATACGGGATGCGAGTCGCAGCCGGATTCGGATGACCCGCTACCGGGTGGGGACAGGCCGTTCGCCGCTGTAGTCATAAAAGCCGCGTCCCGCCTTGCGGCCAAGCCATCCGGCCTCGACATATTTCACGAGAAGCGGGCAGGGCCGGTATTTTGAATCCGCGAGGCCCTCATAGAGAACCTGCATAATCGCAAGACAGGTATCGAGGCCGACAAAATCAGCAAGCTCCAGCGGCCCCATGGGATGATTAGCCCCGAGTTTCAGGCCCGTATCGATCGCCTCGACCGTGCCGACGCCTTCATAGAGCGTATAGATCGCCTCGTTGATCATCGGCATCAGCACGCGGTTGACGATAAAGGCGGGAAAATCCTCTGATACGGCGACGGTTTTGCCGAGGCCCAGAACGAGGGTGCGCGCCGCCTCGAAGGTTTCCTTGCTCGTGGCGATGCCGCGAATGATCTCAACGAGCTGCATCACGGGCGCCGGGTTCATGAAATGAAGGCCGATGAAGCGATCCGGTCGGTCGCTCGCCGCGGCCAGCGCCGTGATGGAAATGGACGAGGTGTTGGTTGCGAGGATCGCAGAGGGCTTCAGAACGCCAGCGAGGTCGGCGAATATCTTCTTCTTGATCGCGACGTTCTCGGTTGCCGCCTCGACTACCAGGTCGGCGCCCATTTCGCTGAACGCCGCCATGTCATGGGCGGGGCTGATCCGGGCGAGCGCATCGCTCGCGTCGACCGCGCCGATCACGCCTTTCGCGACCTGTCGGCCGAGATTTTTCTCAATCGTGGCGAGCGCGGCTTCAATCCGCTCGGGCGCGGCGTCATGTAATCTGACCGATAGGCCGCCGACAGCCAGCACGTGGGCGATGCCTGATCCCATCTGCCCCGCGCCGATGATGCCCGCTCGTTCGATTGCTCCCATGTCAATGCCTAACCCTTGCTGATCGCCGCTGATCGGTACACCGGCGCCGCTCGCGGCGAGGTTTGGTCGAAAGAGCCAAGATCTCGCTAACTTCAAGCGCGCTCGGTTAAAAAACCAGCGAAGGTTGAGAGTATCGGGTTTGCCGCGTTGCAGCAATACGCTCATGCACGAGCGCAAATCTTTCGCAGATCGTAAGTTGACGGCGCGACCATTCGGCGCCGCCGAGTAGCGGCAGTAAAACGGCGCCCTAAAGCGCCGCTTCAAGCTCCGGCAGGATTTTGAACAGGTCGCCGACGAGCCCATAGTCCGCGACCTGGAAAATCGGCGCTTCCTCGTCCTTGTTGATGGCGACGATAACCTTCGAGTCCTTCATGCCGGCGAGATGCTGGATAGCGCCGGAGATGCCGACCGCAATGTAAAGCGCCGGCGCGACGACCTTGCCCGTCTGGCCGACCTGATAATCGTTCGGCATGTAGCCGGCGTCGACGGCGGCGCGGCTCGCGCCTACGGCGGCGCCCAGTTTATCCGCAATCGGATAAATCAGCTTTTCGAAGTTCTCGTTCGAGGCGAGCGCCCGCCCGCCCGAGATGATAACCTTGGCGGCTGTCAGCTCTGGCCGGTCGGACTTGGTGATCTCTTCGCCAACGAATTCCGACAGCGCCGGATCTTCCGAGGCGGCAACGGTCTCAACGGGCGCCGAGCCGGTCGCTTCGGCCGCCTTGAAGGAGGCGCCGCGAACGGTGATCACTTTCTTTGCGTCGGTCGCCTGTACGGTCGCGATGGCGTTGCCGGCATAGATCGGGCGGACGAATGTGTCGACGCTCTCGACGGCGATGACATCCGAGACTTGCATCACGTCGAGGAGGGCTGCAACGCGCGGCATCACGTTCTTGCCGTTGGCGGTCGCCGGCGCGATCAAGGCGTCATAGCTCTCGGCGAGCTTGACGATGAGGGCCGCAAGGGGCTCAGCCAGAAGTTTTCCGTAGGCGGCGTGATCGGCGTGCAGAACCTTGCGCACGCCGGCGAGCTTGGCCGCTTCAGCAGCCGCGCCGGCTGCGTCAGAGCCGGCGACGAGCACGTCCACGTCGGAGCCGAGTTTCAGGGCCGCCGTGACCGTCTTGGCGACAGAGTCGGACAGCATCTTGTTATTGTGGTCGGCGATGACGAGGCTGGCCATCAGATCACTCCCGCTTCATTTTTCAGCTTGTCGATGAGGTCCGCGACGGAGGCGACCTTGACGCCGCCCTTGCGTTGCGGCGGCTCGCTCACCTTCAACACTTTCAGGCGCGGCGCGAGGTCGACGCCGTAATCGGCGGGCGCCTTGATGTCGAGTTGCTTCTTCTTCGCCTTCATGATGTTCGGCAGAGAGGCGTAGCGCGGCTCGTTCAGGCGCAGGTCGGTCGTCACGATCGCCGGCAGTTTCAGCGACACCGTTTGCAGCCCGCCATCGACTTCGCGTGTGACATGCACCCGATCATCCGCGCGCTCGACCTTCGAGGCGAAAGTGCCCTGCGGCCAGCCCAGCAGCGCGGCGAGCATCTGACCGGTCTGGTTCGAATCGTCGTCAATCGCCTGCTTGCCGAGAATGACGAGTTCGGGTTTTTCCTCGAGGCAGATCGCCTTTAACAGCTTGGCGACGGCGAGGGGTTCAACCTCGTTGTCGGTTTTCACCAGCAAGCCGCGATCGGCGCCCATGGCGAGCGCCTGCCGGATTTGATCCTGAGCTTTTTCCGGCCCGATGGAAATTGCGACGATCTCGGTCGCGACGCCCGCTTCCTTCAGACGGATCGCCTCTTCGACGGCGATTTCATCGAAGGGGTTCATCGACATTTTCACGTTCGCGAGATCGACGCCCGTCTGGTCGGACTTCACTCTCACCTTGACGTTGTAATCGACCACGCGCTTGACGGGGACGAGGACTTTCATCGGCGCTCCTCAGTTGTTGCCGTCGACGGGGCGAAGCTTTTTAAGGCCGGATCCGGCCTGTTGCTGTCCTTTGCACCGCCGCCGTTAATTGGCGTCATCAGAGCCGACAGGAGAAGAAAGCCCCGCCGCGCCCATGTCGCGCGGGACGATAAAGCGCGCGACGCCGGCTTTCAATGCGCGCAGGCGCCGCGCGCAGGTCACAGGTCTGTGGCCAGACCGGTGGTGGGATTGGCTGGCGGCGGGATTAGACTGGCGGCGCGCCAGCCGTCAGTTTTGGCCGACCAAAAACAGGAACAGCATCATCAGCGCGATGGCGACCGCCTGAGCGATGACCCGCAGGCGCATTAGCTTGTTGCCATTTTCCTTGGCGAATGCCCCGCCCCGAGCCAGCGAATAGATGCCAAAACCGAGCGCGATGGCGGTCGCGGCGAGGGCGAAGGGGATGAGGAAAAATATAAAGCCGCTCATAACAGATCCTTTTGGGCGCGTCTCCCGCGTCTTTTTGGCGGCCGGCTTTTAGCTGGCTCTTACCGCTCTCAACCCTAACATACGCCCTTGAGGCCGGTTCAGGCCATCGCAAGCATGAAAAAATCAGAACGTCGGCTGGTCAGGGCGTTCACTTGCGACGGCGCGCGCCAGGCCGGTTCATTCGCCGGTTCGGTTGACGATCAGGATGAGGGGCGGCGTTGATTCGAGCGCCGCAACCGGCATGGGTAACAGACGGCTGAGATAGGCCCTGACGTCGGCGTCCGCCGGCGCCTCGACGCCGAGGCCGCCCTCCGCGGGGGTTGCAACGGATGGCGGTTTCAGTTCGTCCACCGTGAAATCCATCCGCACATCGTAGGTTCGCTCGGCTTGAAAGCGCAGATGCCGCTGGGCGTTGTACCAGCGCGATTTGTCTGGCGTCTCTACGCAGGTCTCAAGCTCGGCTCCTGTCGCGCCCCAGCGCCGCTCCGGACAGTGATAAGGGTCGAACGACAGGTCCCACAGCCGATCCATGACATGGCCGAAATTGAGGCGCACGCGGGTGTCGTCGGACCGCCAATAGGTGACCGTGCAGGCTTCTTTCTCTTCGGTGAACGCCGCCCACAGATCGCCGGCGAGATTGTTGCCGTCATAGCGCACGCCAGCGTCGCCGCGGGCAATTTGTTCGACATGTTCCTGCGTCGTCCGGCGGAGGTCGATGAACGAGACTTTCAAGCGCGCGTCGCGCGACGGGGTCGAATATTCCTCCCACTGACCGAACGTGCCGAAGATGTTGGGCGGCAGGCGCCCCGGGTGAGCCTTGGCGTAGATCCGGCTCGTCGTCGCGCGATCGACCGCTGTCTTGCGGTCTTTTATAGCGCCGCAAATGGCGCGCATCCCGTTGCGCAATTCGTCGACGGGATTGTAGGCAAAGCCTGGCGCCGCAAGACGCCGGCGGACATATTCGTAATAATTGACTGTACGCCCGTCATGCTGGAACTCGCCTTCGTGCCATTCCCCGCTCTGCGACGCGACGTTTCCGAAATACTGCTCCAGCGAGTAATCGGCGATCTCGTCGTTTTTTGCCGCGCGCACGCGGCCTCCCGAATAACTGCCGTCAGCGCGCTGCGTGGCGCCCTCCAGTCTGATCGGCCGCCACGCTTTCAGGCCCGCGCCGAGATCGGGTTTGGAGCGCAGGAAATTCGCGCCATAAGTCGTGCGCGTGACGGAATGATCCGGGTGCGACGCAACGACGAGAACGCGACCGTCCTCCAGCACGTCATATACGATACCCACATGCCCATAAATATCATAGGCGATGACGCCGGGGCGAACCGCTTCGCGACTGATGGCGATGGGGTAGAAATCGTCGAACAGATGCCCCTTGCCGCCGACTTCGGGGTGGGTGCGGAACATCGCCGTCGAGACTTCGCCCGCGATGCGCCGGATGAAGGCGGGCGCCGAAACAGGCGTCTGCCCGACGGCGTCGCGCCGGCCGGCCACGCGATTGCCGCCGGTCGAATAGCGCACGTCTTCGGGT
>JBGTFV010000175.1:0-1632 GCA_041747095.1 Parvularculaceae bacterium | reverse complement strand
GACTTCCGATTTGACGTCCGCCCAGACCGGGCTGTCGGGGCCGGCGGTGAACGGCGCGCCAGTGATGATCGCTTTCGACTGCTCGATGACGCCGTCATAGGCGAAGCGCGGCGCGCGCGCGCCGGCCGCCGCATTCGCCTTCGCTTGCTCAAGGAGTTGGTCGATCGCACGGGCGACGCCGCCAATGCGCGCCACATAGGCGTTCATGTCGCTCTCGTCGGAGACTTCATGGAACGCGATGATGAATTGCGGCAGGAACGCCTGCGGGCCCTGCCTCTGCGTGAAGACATATTGCTGGCGCCGAAAGGCCGCGGCCTTCTGTGCGGCCTCAACCTGATAGAGCCAGACGTCCCAAGAGGTTTTCGCCTCTGGCGTCAGCTTCGCGTAATCGAACGTCGCCTTCATCTCATCGGCGCTGGCGCGCTGCCAGGCGAAGAAGCGGTCCTGCGCGGCTTCCGACAGGTCGTCGATCTTGTCGTAGTCCTTCTTGTCGCCGAGGAACGTGCGCTGGATCGGCGAGAAGTCGAGCTGCTCTTCGAACTTCGCATCGAACCACGCGTTGAGACGGTCGCTTTCCGCCGCGATCTCCTCCGCTGTCGGGGCTGCCGGCGTTGCGGTTGCGGTCGCCGCCGGAGCCTCCGGCGCTGCCGCCCTTTCACCGCAAGCGGCAAGGGCCGCAGAACCGAGAAGAGCGATCGTCAAAAGACGAAGCGTTGTCGCGCGCATGGCCGGCCAAACCTTTCAGGAGTTGTCGCAAGGTCCGCTCGGTCTACAGATATTCCGGAAGTCGCGCAAACGGGCTTCGCTCGGAAAGCGCCGAAGCGCCGGGTTCGCCCGGCGCGCCGTGCGCGAATTCGACGAACAGACCCTGCCGCGCGATGGCGGGAACTCAAAAATCGGGCGGCGCGCCTCTATATATCGATTGGGAGACAACAGGCTGAAAAGAGGGCTGAAAGATGTTCCGCGACCACCCTTTGACCGATGAGTCCGATCTGTCGCCCCTCGACCTTGTCCTGAACGTGCTCTGGCTCGTTTTTGGCGGCGCGATCATGGCGCTCGGCTGGTTCGCCGCCGCCGCCGTCATGGTGGTGACGATCATCGGCATCCCGTTCGCCCGCGCCGCTTTTGACAACGGCGTCTACACGCTTTGGCCGTTCGGGGCGGTCGCCGCCGGACGCAGCCGGCTTTATGGGCCGGATATTGGCACCGGCCTGTTCGGCTTTATCGGCAATTTCTTCTGGCTGTTGCTGGCCGGGTGGTGGCTGGCGCTCTCCCATCTTCTGGCGGCGGCGCTGCTCGCCATCACCATTATTGGCCTTCCCTTCGCCTGGGCGCATCTGAAGCTGGCCGGCTTTGCCCTCTGGCCCATTGGGCGAGCGGTTGTCCGCCCGGATGTTGCGCGCCGGCACCGGTGAATATCGGCAAACGGCCTGCCCCCCTACCGCAATCGTTAAGGCTGCGTTAACCTCCCATTTATGTTGGGTAAGAGCATAGGGCGGCGCGAGCCTGGTCGCGTCGAGGGAGTGGATTTGAGCAGAGCCGGCTCGGCCATGCCACGCCCTATCGAAGCCCAACGCAGTTTCCTTGCGCCGATCGCGCTAACGATGACGGCCTTTTGCATCCTCTCGACCG
>JBGTFV010000174.1:0-6737 GCA_041747095.1 Parvularculaceae bacterium | reverse complement strand
CGGGTCGAAGCGAGCACATAGCGCCGCGGCTCTGACACGAGCATGGCCACGGTTACCGCGCCGGCTATGCGATGGGGACAATCGAGCGCCGTCTTGAGGGCGAGCGCGCCGCCATAAGAGACGCCGACGACGATGGTGCGCTTGCCGTCATCCACATCGAACAGCGGAGCCAGCGCCCGCACCTGTTCGTCGAAGGACAGTACCGGCTGGCGAACCCCGGTCCCATAGATCGGCCCGCCATAGCCCGCGCGGTTGACGGCGATCACCTCGAGATCCGGCGGCGCGGCGGCCATGAAGCGCGAGAACATGTGCGGCCGCGACGGCGTGCCGGGAATAGCAAGCACCCGCCATGCGCCGTCCGAAGGCGCATGGTCATAGGTCATCTCATACCCGCCGAGAATAGGCGCGAGGTAGGTGCGGCGAGAATGCCGCGTCGCGCTCGTCAGTTTACGCATCGATTTCGTTCCAGTGGCGACGCTGTGAGAGAAGCGGCGGGCCACTGCCGCTGAGGCGTCGTCAAGGCGATCCCTTCCGAATCGCAAGAACGCCTAACGACGCTGCGGAGAATCATCGTCCGTCGTCGCCGCCGGGAAACGCGTCGCCGGCGCTGGCGCAGCCATCGGTCTCCACGGTCCACATGAAGTGGGCGATCTTCCACTCGCCGTCGACCTTGGCGAGATTGACGCTATCGACGCCGCAATGGGAGAACGCGCCGTCGATCCAGAAATCGTATTTTCCCCAGACGGCAGCGATCGACCCGCGGATAAGCACGTCAGGCTCTCCCAGCCAGCGTTCGAAATATCCGCCCTCGCCCGGCTTCATGCCGGATATGAAATCCCCGAACGAGCGTTCGCGCATGACGGGCGCGTCTTGCGGCCGATCCGGGTTGATCCTGAACGACAGGCTGCGGGCCTCATCAAGGAGAAGTGGGCGCCAGTCGTCAGGGTCCTGGGACGCGACGGCCGCGAAGGCTTTATCGAGAACTGCAAGGATCGCTGCGCGATCTTCAACAATGTCTGGGGCGTTGTCGGCGCCCGTTGCCGTTGCATGACTGGACGCAACGGCGCCAACTGCCGTCAATAAAAGGCGTATGTTCGCTTTCATGAGGCCCCCGTACTCGATATCCGTTCGGATACATACGATTAGCAGGCGCCGGCGCCCGTGGCGAGCGCGCGAGGCATTCAGTGGCCTTGGTAGCGGGGGGCGGAATTGAACCGCCGACCTCAGGGTTATGAATCCTGCGCTCTCACCAACTGAGCTACCCCGCCCCACAATCGCCGAGGCCAGCGCCGCCGCTGACGAGAGGGCGCTTTCGGACCGGCGTCTATACCGGCGGAGCGGCGCCCGGGCAAGGGCGCCAACGCCAGTTGGACGGTCCGCTTCGCGCTGATGTGAGCTTTTGTCTTCAAAAGCCGGCGCTGCAGTGCAATAACGTTGAGACGCGCGGGGGGCCGAACGCGGGGTGGGATAAAAATGACCGAGAGACGATGCGTAATTGCTGGCGTCGGCGCCAGCCTGCCCGGCCGCGTCATCACCAATGATGATCTCTCCCGTACCCTGGACACATCGGATGAATGGATCCGCTCGCGCAGCGGCATCGGCGCCCGTCACATCGCCGGCGATGACGAGGCGACCTCCGACTTCGCCGCGGCGGCCGCCCGTCAGGCAATGAAGCGAGCGGGCGTCGACCCGTCGGAAATCGGCGCGATCATCGTCGCCACGGTGACGCCCGACCGGACGTTTCCCTCGACCGCGGTCTATGTGCAGGAAAAGATCGGCGCGCCGCCGGGCATCGCTTTCGACGTCTCCGCCGCCTGCGCCGGCTTTCTCTACGCGCTTTCGATCGGCAGTCAGTTCGTTCTCTCCCGCCAGGCGCGGCACGTGCTTGTTATTGGCGCGGAGAAGCTATCCTGTTTTCTGGATTGGACTGACCGCTCCACGGCGGTGTTGTTCGGCGACGGGGCGGGCGCAGTCGTGCTATCCGCCGAACTGCCAAACCCGGCGGAAAGCCCGCGCGGCGTGCTCGCGACCTACCTTTCCGCAGACGGACGGCTTGCCCCACACCTGCATGCCGATGGCGGACCGGCAACGACGGGCACAGTCGGCAAGGTGCGCATGAACGGCAAGGAGGTCTTCCGCCACGCCGTTGAGGAAATCTCACAGGCGGTCGTCGCCGTCACTGACCTTGCGGGCGTCAGCCGCGACGAGATCGACTGGTTCGTGCCCCATCAGGCAAACATCCGGATTATCGAGTCCTGCGCCAAAAAGCTGAGCCTGGACATGGCGCGCGTGGTCGTCACCATCGACCGGCACGCCAACACCTCGTCAGCGTCCATACCGTTGGCGCTGGAAGCAGCCATCTCTGACGGGCGAATCCAGCGCGGACAGCTTCTCGTCTTCGCAGCGCTCGGCGGGGGCCTCGCGTGGGGTTCGGCGCTGGTCCGGTATTAAAGCGGTTATTCGTCGTCTTTGCGCGCGTTCTTGGCGGGCTCGGGCGGAATGATGCGGGCGATCAACCCGGTTTTCGGGAACGGCGCAACGAGCGCCCGGCGCACCGTATGCCATCCCCCGCCTAACAGAACCATGGCCCCTCCGAGGAGCAGCAGCGTCAGGCCAGCCGTCCACGCCCCGTCAAGGCCGGCCTGCGAGACGAGCACGCCGATCGATACGGCCGCCGATAACAGCCCGGCGACGAGCAAGGCCCGGCGATTGATCAACAGCGAAACAATCGCGAAAGCGATGACGACGCCAAGCGTCGCGGCAGCTGGGTAGGTTCCGCCATCGAAAGGCGCCGTTGTACCGGCAACGCTTGCCGTGACGGAGGTGAAAATCAGCGGCGCAGCAAAGAAATGCAGCCAGAAACCATTGTCGGAAATCCGCGTGCGGCGTTGCGGGTCGCGGGCGTCGAACCAGACGCCAAGACCAAACAGGAATAATCCGCCCAGCAACTGAATGCCGCGCAGGCGTTCGATGATGCGTCCTTCGTCGAGAAAGAATTCCGGGTTCGCATAGAAGAACGCCGCAACCGCGACGCCCACAATGCCTACTCCGCTCACGCCCATCGCAAAGGGAAGCTTCATGCGCGCATAATAGGCGAGCGCGCCAAGCGTCGCGATGCCGGTGACTGTCAATGGCAGCAGCTTGAATTGCTCGACCGCGTCGCGCCACTCCGGAACATCAACCTCCGCCACCGTCCGAAGGAAAAAAGCGAAGGTCGCCGCGCTGAGGAACCAGATAAAACCAAGCAGCGTGACGATCGCCGGCAAAAACAGCCGCCGCCCGCGCGCAAAGAATTCTGCGAGCGCCCACATAACGACCGCATTGGCGAGCGCCGCGCCGCCGAGCAGCGTGAGCTTGCCGCGCCAGTCATTCGCCTCGCCCATAGGGCCAACAACGAGAACGGTGACGACGCCAAGACCGACGCCGAACATGGCAAGGCCAATGCTGAGAAAGACATCGTGAAAGTTACGGATAAACCGAAGATCTTCCTCACCCGGAAGAGTTTCAACCGTCCGGGCGCCCGAAGAAGCGCCGAACCGACTGCCTACCGAAATCTCGTCCGCTGCGCTGCTCATGACTGCTGTTTCCTGAGACATGATGGCCCCTTTCCCCTTGCCCTCGACAAAAAAGGTAGCATGGGCCAGACGGTTTTTCACCGCTCGTTTCAGGCGGCCATCGCAGCCACGTAACCGCCTATCGCAAGGGACGACGTCAATCCCGGAGATTCAATGCCATATAGGCCGATATAGCCTGCCGTTCCGTGCTGGGCGGGTCCGAAGATGCGGAAATCGCCCTCCTCCCCCGGCCCCGCTATTTTCGGGCGCTGGCCGGCATAGCCTGGCTGCAGCCTTTCCGGTTCAAGGTCGGGCCAGAAACGCCGTGCGGCCATGATGAACATGTCGCGCCGGCTTTCATCGACGCTGTAATCGCCCAGCGGCGCTTCCCACGAGATATCCGGCCCGAGGCGGGCCTGGCCGCCCAGATCGCGCGTGTAATGGACGCCCTGACTATCCGCCGTATGCAGAGGATAGACAAGGCGGCTGAACGGCGCCCTGCCGGAATAAGTGAAGTACTGACCTTTCGCCGGGCGGATCGCCGGGATGAAATCCGGATCGAGCCCTACAATCGAACGGGCGAAACGATCGGCCCACAGCCCTGCGCAGTTGACGACGAGAGAGGCAGACAACGTCATCGGCGCTGGCCCGCCGATATCGATGGCGATGCCTTCCGCCCTTACACTGCCGCCGAGCGCCGGGCTGAGCGGCGCGAACGTTCCGCCGGCGTTTTCAAAATCGCCGAGCAACGCCAGCATCAATGCGTGGCTGTCGACGATGCCGCTCGACGGCGAGACGAGCGCGCCGATGCAGCGCACGGCCGGCTCAAGCCGCCTCGCCTCGCGCCCGTCGATGAGTTCGAGATCAGTAACGCCATTGACGACAGCCTGCTCGCGTAAAGAATGCAGACGCGTCAATTCTTCAGCGTCTTGCGCAACAATGAGTTTTTCACAGCGCAGGTGGGCGACGCCCCGCTCCACGCAATATGCGTACATTGCCGCCTTGCCCTGCAGGCACAGCTTCGCTCTCATGCCGCCCGGGCGATAGAACATACCGGCATGAATGACCTCGGAATTCCGGGACGAGGTCTCCATTCCGAAGCTCTCATTGCGATCAACGAGGATAACCTCGCGCCCTGCAAGGCTGAGCGCCCGCGCGACGCTGAGCCCAACAACGCCGGCGCCGACGACGAGACATTCGATTTTCTCTGTCATCGTCCTGTGTCAGGCCTCAATCCGGTTCATCTGCATACTGACCGCAAATAACGCTCCAGTTCCTCAGTTCGTCGTCGCGACCCAGTTCGGATCGTCCTGCACTTCGCGTTCGAACTTGAGGAACTCATAATATCCGCAGCGCGATTGGGTCGGGAAATCGCGGCATATCTTCGGGCGCGCCTTGTAGATCGTACAGTTGCGCGTCTCCTTGTCGAGGAACATACAAGACGTTTCAAAATGCGGATCTTCCGTATGCCGAATAACGCGGGGATTGTCCTTGTCGCCTCGCTTTGTATAACGCCGTTCGGCCATTTCCGGCGTTATGCCAAAATGACGCGCGAGCCGCGCCGCGTCGGTTTTGTTGACCGGAATGTGCGTATAGGTGCAGCAATAGGCGACGCATTTCAGACAGTCGTAGTGTTTCTTGGCCATTGAATTTCCCGGTCATCACTGAGACCCTCAAGGTACTGGATAGTGTCGAGCCGATTTGCAACCGGATCGTCGAGCATTACGCCACGGCGGCGTCTCGTGCGTCGGCGGTTTCGGTCGATGCAATCCACCCCCCGCCAAGCACGCGGTCGTGGGCTGGGTCCGGCGAATAGAAAACGCACGCCTGTCCCGGCGCGACGCCCTCTTCCGGCGTTGCAAGTTCGATGATGGCCCCTTCGTCCCAGATGAGGCGCGCAGGCGAAGGCGGGCGGGTCGAGCGCACTTTCACGGCAAGCGTCGCACCACGCCGCGCGGCTGTTTCCAGATCGCCATCGCCGAGCCAGCTTGCTTCCTTAAGCCGAATGCGTCGCACGAGCAGCGCCTCGCGCGGGCCAATAACGACACGCCGGTTGGCGGCGTCGAGCCTGACGACGAAAATCGGCTCGCCGGTGGCGATGCCAAGTCCCCGGCGCTGACCGACCGTGTAGTGAATGACGCCCGGATGGCGCCCCAGCACATTGCCAGCGAGATCGACAATCTCGCCGGGGTCCGCAGAACCCGGCCGCAGCCGTTCGACCACGGCGGCGTATTTGCCTTCCGGAACGAAACAGATGTCCTGGCTGTCGGGTTTGTTGGCGACGGTAAGTCCCAACTCGCCCGCGATGATGCGCACGTCGTCTTTCGGCAGGTCGCCCAGCGGGAAGCGCAGGAAATCGAGCTGCGCGCGCGTCGTTGAAAAAAGGAAATAACTCTGGTCGCGCGAGGCGTCCGCCGCCCGGCGCAACTCCGGGCCGGCGGGCCCTTCGACGCGGCGGATGTAATGTCCCGTCGCCATGGCCGCGCCGCCGAGGTCACGCGCGACGTCCATCAGGTCGCGGAACTTCACGCGCTCATTGCACCTGACGCACGGGATGGGCGTTGCGCCCGCCAGATAAGTGTCGGCGAAATCCTCCATGACCGCGGCGGAGAAGCGGTCTTCATAGTCAAGCACAAAATGCGGAATGCCGAGCCGGTCGGCGACGTTTCGCGCGTCCTGTATGTCCTGCCCGGCGCAGCACGCGCCTTTCTTCTGGATGGCGACGCCGTGGTCGTAAAGCTGAAGCGTAACGCCCACCGCGTCATAACCGGCGAGTTTAACGAGCGCCGCCGTGACGGAGGAATCGACCCCGCCGGACATGGCGACGACCACGCGCGCGCCTTTCGGCAGGCCGAGGTCGAGCCGCTTAGCGGCCGCATGGGCGAGCCGCCCGCCAATGTCGTCGATCGTGATCATATGCGCGAACATAGGGACCCGGGGCCTGTCTATAAAGCGGGCGTTTTGCGTCCCGATCTACGTCTTTTGATCACGAAAGATCCACTTTGATCCTCTTCGCCCACAATGGATCGCCTCTCTTTCATATTCCCATCCCTTTTTGCGCGCGGCTGAAACCTTCCGCCACGGGTTTATACGCCCGCACCAGGGGGTGGGGGATAAAACTTATATTTTTCGAGAAAAGGGCGCGCGAAACTTATAATTCAGGTTCCGCGACCGGCGCGGCCG
>JBGTFV010000173.1:0-2689 GCA_041747095.1 Parvularculaceae bacterium | reverse complement strand
CGAACATGCCGGGGCTCAGCTCCTCGCGGAACGATCCGCAGGCGGAGATAGAAATCACATCTGTCGCCCCGCAGCGCTTCAGGGCGTCGATATTGGCGCGATAGTTGATCTCTGACGGGGCGATGCGATGGCCCTCGCCGTGGCGGGCGAGAAACCGCACCTCGACGCCTTCGAGCACGCCGGAAACGACCGCGCTCGACGGCGCGCCCCACGGCGTCTGAACCTCGTGGCGCGCGGCAGCCTGAAGCGCTTCGATGGCGTAGACGCCCGATCCACCGATCACGCCCAGCACTCTTTTGTTCGTCTCAGTCATCAGAATGTCCCTTGTCATCGCGCCCCTTCTATGCGGCGCGAAACCGCTTTACACAACGGATAGCCCCGTTGGAGACGCCCATGATCGCCCGCTACGCCCGCGCCGAGATGGCCGCTGTCTGGTCGCAGGATGCCAAATACCGGATCTGGTTCGAAATTGAGGCGCACGCCGCTGACCGGATGGCCGAGCTTGGGGTTATTCCTGCGGCTGCGGCGGCGAAAATCTGGGAGCGCGGCCGCAACGCCGTCTTCGACGCCGACCGCATCGATGCGATAGAGGCCGAAGTGCGCCACGACGTGATCGCCTTCCTCACGCACCTCGCAGAGACCGTCGGGCCGGAAGCGCGGTTCGTCCATCAGGGCATGACGTCGTCTGACGTTCTCGACACCTGCCTGTCGGTCCAGCTTGCCCGCGCGAGCGATCTGCTGATCGCCGGCGTCGACCGCGTGCGCGCCGCCTTGAGGTCGCGCGCGCAGGAACACAAGCACACGCTGACCATAGGCCGCAGCCATGGCGTGCACGCAGAACCCACGACCTTCGGCCTGAAGCTTGCGGGCTACTATACCGAGTTCACGCGCGCCAAGGCCCGGCTTGAGGCTGCTCGTGCGGAAATCGCCGTATGCGCGATCTCGGGCCCCGTCGGCACGTTCGCCACGGTCGACCCGTCGGTCGAGGCGCATGTCGCGGAGAAGCTCGGCCTTTCCGTGGAGCCTGTGTCGACGCAGATCATCCCGCGCGACCGGCATGCGGCGTTTTTCGCGATGCTCGGCGTCGTCGCCTCATCGGTCGAGCGGCTCGCCACGGAAATCCGGCATCTACAGCGTACGGAGGTTCTTGAAGCGGAGGAATATTTCGCGCCCGGCCAAAAGGGCTCCTCCGCCATGCCGCACAAGCGCAATCCGGTGCTGACGGAGAACCTGACGGGCCTTGCGCGCCTTGTCCGCAGCGCGGTCACGCCCGCGCTTGAGAATGTCGCCCTCTGGCATGAACGCGACATTTCCCATTCGGCGGTCGAGCGCGGCATCGCGCCGGACGCGACGATCCATCTCGACTTTGCGCTGCACCGTCTTGCGGGCGTCGTCGAAAAGCTTGTCGTTTATCCGGACCGCATGCGCGCCAATCTTGAACGGCTCGGCGGCCTGCCGAACTCGCAGCGCGTCATGCTGGCCCTGACGCAGGCCGGCGCGTCGCGCGAGGACGCCTATCGGCTCGTGCAGCGCAACGCCATGGCCGTATGGTCGGAGGGCGGATCATTGCTGGAACGCCTTAAGAGCGATGCGGAGGTTACCGCCCTGCTGCCGGCCGACACGCTCGCGCCCTTGTTCGACGAGGGCTGGCACACGCGCCATGTCGAGATGATCTTTGAACGCGCCTTTAAGGACTAAAAAACCGCCCCGGCGCTAACGCCGGAGCGGCTTTTTTTTACGTGCGCCTGCAGCGTCAGGCGAACGCGCCGCCCATTCGGACAGAAGGCAGCAGACCTGACGGCCGGCGGGCGGCGTCAAGAATGCGCGGACGCGACGCCTTCATGCGCGCGGCCAGCCCGGCAAATCCAAGGATCATCAGCGCCCAGACAGACGGCTCCGGCGCGTTGGAGACGCCGCTGACGCTGTCGAGAATGGCCCCGCTCGATCCAATCAGGGTCGCGAGATTGCGGATACGCAAGAGCGAGCATCCGGACGGCGAGACCGCCGAACAGGCAGCCGAGAAATCGGCCATCTGGGTGCCACCCGTGCCGTTATCGAGGAAGAGGAACTCGCTCGAGAACAGCGCAACGCCGCCAACGACCTCGCCGAGGGAAACGGCGAGCGCGTTGAAGGAGCCGCTCGGCAGGAACGTCGTCGTCACGCCCGCGCCGGTCAGCGCGAAGCGGTAGTTCAGCACCAGTTCGCCCCCGGCCCCGATCGCCGCGCCCACGCCGTTCGTCGAGAACAGCGCCGCATTGGCGTTCGTTACCGGCCCGGTCTGACTGACGACCGACTGGGCAAAGAGGGTTGTCGCAGCCTTGGCGGGAAAGGCTGCGCACAGCCCCGCCAACGCCACTATGATTACGCGTATCGCCATGGTCATTCTAACTTCTCCTAAGCGTGACTTCGCCACGCCCCCGCCTTCAGCGACGCCGACGGTATTTAACGCTCTCTAAGGGATTATTGGCGGAACCGTTAAAATGCGGGCGCGAACGGCTCTCGCGCTCGACCTGTAGAAGCTTTAATGTTCACGTCAGGGAGAGGCGCGCAAAAGCGTGATGGCCTTGGGTCAGAACGGACCATATACCCGTTGACGCGAACTGCCGGACGCTGACGTTTTTCAGAAAATGCCGATGAAACAGGAACTCTTGCGATGAACAAACTGACGCTGATCGCCATGGCGATCGCC
>JBGTFV010000172.1:0-4379 GCA_041747095.1 Parvularculaceae bacterium | reverse complement strand
AACCCGGCGGTGTCGACGCCGATCCCACGACGACGCAGGGCGTCCTCGGTCAGATCCAGAGGAAAGCCGAACGTGTCGTAGAGACGGAAAGCGGTTGCGCCGGGCAATGGCGAACCCACGGGCAAGCTCACGACTTCTTCGTCGAGAAGTTTAAGCCCCCGCTCCAACAGCGTACGGAACTTTTCCTCCTCAGATCGCAATGTTTCGCCGATCAGAGCGCCCGCGCGCACGAGTTCGGGATAAGCGCCGCCCATCTCGGATATCAGCAAGGGCGCGAGACGATGAAGCAAGGGATCGCGCGCGCCGAGACCATGAGCATAGCGCATGGCGCGGCGCATGATACGCCTGAGGACGTAACCCCGACCTTCGTTCGACGGCGACACGCCATCGGCGATGAGGAAGCTCATGGCCCGTAAATGGTCGGCGATCACCCGGTGCGCCGGCTGGTCGTCGCCCAAAGCTTTGCGCCCGGTCAACTCCACCGAGCGATCGATCAACCGGGCGAATAGATCGACTTCGTAATTGCTATGGACGCCCTGCAGCACTGCGGCCATGCGTTCAAGGCCCATTCCGGTGTCAATCGACGGACGCGGCAGCTCTACCTGACGGCCATCCGCATGGCGCTCGAACTGCATGAAGACAAGGTTCCAGATCTCAACGAAGCGGTCGCCGTCCGCGTCCGCCGACCCGGGCGGTCCGCCAGCAACCGACGGACCGTGGTCATAGAAAATCTCCGAGCACGGCCCGCACGGGCCAGTGTCGCCCATCGCCCAAAAATTATCGCTTGTTGGAATGCGGACGATGCGGTTCTCAGGCAGCCCCGCGATTCGCCGCCACAGATCAAACGCTTCATCATCGGTATGGTAGACCGTGATCGTTAGCCGGTCTGGCGCAAGACCGAATTCCTTGGTGACAAGCGTCCAAGCGGACTCAATCGCTTCGGCCTTAAAATAGTCCCCGAAGGAAAAGTTTCCGAGCATCTCAAAGAAAGTGTGGTGCCGGGCGGTGTAGCCGACATTATCAAGATCGTTGTGCTTGCCTCCTGCACGAACGCATTTCTGGGAAGAAGCGGCGCGAGAATACTTCAGCTTCTCAGCGCCCGTGAACACGTTCTTGAACGGCACCATGCCAGCATTGACGAACAGAAGCGTCGGGTCGTTCTGCGGCACGAGCGGCGCCGACGGCCTGATCTCGTGGTCCCGTTGCCGGAAGAAATCGAGGAATCCTGAACGGATATCCTTCAGCGACGTCATGAGCCCTGCTCCCGTACTGATCCCGTTAGCGGTTCAGGAGGAATGGATGGGGTTCACGCCCGCCTGCAAACCGGAGCGCGTTAATAGGGTTTCAAGCATGAAGCGGTCAATGCCGGAAGCGGTCGTCTAGGCGCCGATATCGGCAAACATAACGCCGCCCCAATAACGGGCGCCGAAAGCAAATCTGCCAACGAAATCGAAGCGCCGTTCTCACAGGCTCGGCAGCCAGGCCCAATTCCCCTAATAGCGATCGCCTCGCCTTTTTGCGATCAAGTCATGCAAAAGAAATTGAGCTTGTTTCCGTCCGGGTCGCGGAAATACCCCGCATAGAACCGTTCGCCCCGCGGCCCGGCTTTACCTTCACAGGTCGCCCCAAGCGCGATCGCCTTGTTGTAAAGCGCATCGACGCGGGCCGGCGAGTCGCAGGCAATCGCCACCATGACGCCGTTGCCGACTGTCGCCGCATTTCCGTCGTGCGGCTTGATAACCCCAAGTCCTGGCGCCGCAGGTCCTGTTCCCCAAGCGATAAACGTATCGCCTTCCATAAACCGCCCTGCGCCGATTTCACCGAGCAACGCGTCGTAGAAAGCCGCCGAACGCTTCAGATCATTTGTTCCAAGAGTAACATAGCCAATCATGAGTTTCTCCTGCTTGAATGTACATCCAAGTCATTGCATGGCCGCAATCGTTCAACCGGCTATGGCCGCTTCGTCATCATCATCGCTCTCGCCCACAAGCAACTCGTCGGCGACAAGGCCCGAATTGGCCTTGACGGCGCGGGCGATCTCCGCCGCGATTTCAGGATGGTCCTTGAGGAACTGCTTGGCGTTTTCCCGTCCCTGCCCGATGCGTTCAGGCCCATAAGACAACCACGATCCGGATTTTTCGACGACGCCCGCCTTAACCCCAAGATCAACAAGCTCGCCCGTATAGGAAATGCCCTCGCCGTACATGATGTCGAACTCAACTTGACGGAACGGCGGCGCCACTTTGTTCTTCACGACCTTGACGCGGGTCTGGTTGCCAACAACTTCTTCGCGGTTCTTGATCGCACCGATGCGGCGGATATCAAGGCGCACCGAAGCATAGAATTTCAGGGCGTTGCCGCCGGTCGTTGTTTCCGGCGAGCCAAACATCACGCCGATCTTCATACGAATTTGGTTGATGAAAATAACGAGGCAGTTGGACTTTGAAATGGACCCGGTGAGCTTGCGCAGCGCCTGGCTCATCAACCGCGCCTGAAGCCCCGGCAGGCTATCGCCCATATCGCCTTCAAGCTCAGCGCGCGGGGTCAAGGCGGCGACTGAGTCGATTATCACTACATCGACAGCGCCGGAGCGAACGAGCGTGTCGCAAATTTCCAACGCCTGCTCACCCGTATCGGGCTGCGAAATGAGAAGTTCGTCGAGATTGACGCCCAGCTTCTGCGCATAAATCGGATCAAGCGCGTGTTCCGCGTCAATGAAAGCAGCGACGCCGCCTTTTTTCTGCGACTCGGCCGCAACCTGAAGCGCGAGAGTCGTTTTGCCCGAGCTCTCCGGCCCATAGATCTCAACGATGCGCCCTTTGGGCAGTCCGCCAATCCCGAGGGCAATGTCGAGCCCCAAGGAGCCCGTCGAAATCGATTCTATATCAACAACTTCTCGGTCGCCGAGCCGCATGACCGACCCTTTGCCGAAGGCTTTGTCGATTTGGGAAATGGCTGCTTCAATCGCTTTCTTCTTGTCCACGCCGCTACTCTCGATGACCCGCAGGTTTGGATTTATCACGTGAACCTCCCGTTGCCTGAGCAGCCATAGCTCGTCAATGGCGCTTGCCTCACAACTTTGTACACTTTTTGTTCTTGTTCTGCAAGGCGGGCGTGCAGATTTTCATCACACTCCCGTAGGGCGGTTGTGCCGTCTGCACGCGTGGCGTCAGGCGTTGAGAAAACTCTTTAGAGAAAGTTCAAGAGGGAAAGCTGGCTCACCTCCGCAAGAGCCCGGCCCGATGCCTCAACAGCGAGGCGGTCCTGCGCAAGCCTCGAAATCACCTCAGCGAGATCAGCGTCCTCAATCTCGGCAGCTACAACCTCCGCCAGATCGCGCTGGCGGACATTCCGTATGCGCGCGTCCTCTACCTGGCCTTGCGATTGGCCATTCAGCCCGAGTTCCTCGAAAAGCGTGGCCGATATGGAGTCGAGGCGACTTACCTGATCTACTAGGAATTGTCTTTGTGCGTCGGTAAGCGCGCCGCTGAATGGACCGAGCGCGGTGAAAGCCTGGCCGATCGCCGCCAGCTCGCTGGCAAGTTCCAGGCCCACATCGCGTGCGGTCGCGCCACCATCGACGGACACGCCGTTTTCAATGGGAAGACGCGTGCGAGCATTAGTCTGGAACAGGCTGTCGACATTAGCCGCGCCAACGAGGTCCTCCAGCGTTCTTGCGGCCACCGGAGCAATTGACCCGTCGTCGCCGCCAAACAAAAAAACGCCGCCTGACGATATGTTCAGCGCAGAGAGGATACGCTGCGCCTCTGCGCCAACCGCCCCGGGGAGTAGTTCCGCTCCGCCGGAGGAAAGCGCTACAACAAATTGCCCTCGCAGCCGCGCGACACTGTCGGAAATGTTGGAAAGGGAGGATTCCTGAAGTTGCAGGCGAGTCGCAGCGATATTGGTCGCTTGTTCGAACGCGGCCGCGCGCACGCGCACGCCCTCTGCCGTAAGAAGCGTTGGGGCCTGTGCGCCAAGACCTCCGTAAGTTGGCGAGACCTTGCCCGTCGAGAGTTGGATTTGCCGCGCCTCGGCCCCTGCCTGCGCGCGCTGATAGCCGGAGAGTAGCGCCTGAGACAGACCGAGATCGGAAATGCGCGTCATGCTGACACCCCTTTAGATGATGGCGAGCAGCGCCTGCCAGAGTTCGTCGATAGCGGCGATGACGCGCGCATTGGCATTATAAGCGCGTTGGTAGAGGATAAGATTTGATAATTCCTCGTCGAGATTGACGCCGCCTTGTGCGGTGACGCGCGCGGAAAGCTCTGTCGCGAGCGCAGAGTCAACGGCGGCGCGATCAGCGGCGGTTCGCGCCGCCGAGCCGACGCTCGCAACAGCGGCGAGCGCAACCCGTGCAGACGGGTCTGTAGCCACGT
>JBGTFV010000171.1:0-16367 GCA_041747095.1 Parvularculaceae bacterium | reverse complement strand
GCGGGCGCCGCGGCGGGCGGCGGAACGGGCGGCCGCTTGATGATGCCGGAACAGCCGCCGGCGGCGCGGTGGGAGGCGACGGAACCGATATCGAAGCCAACCTCGATCCGTTAGGCGAACGCCATCCTGAGGCGCCGTCGGAGTTCGAAGCCGACGAACAACCTGATGCTGAAAATGAGCGCGACGCGCCATTCTCATCGGCGGAGGAGCCGGATGAAGAAAAGCCAGTTGCAAGCAGTTCGCTTGTCGCGGTTTCCGCAGCGGCTGTCGAAATTGCGGCAACAGATGCGTCCGTCGATGAGGCTGATGATCGAGCAACGCCGGAACGTATGGAGGCGCCGCCAATCGCTCAAACTGGAGGAGAGTCAACATCGGCCCCGGCGCCGGTGGACAAGGCCGCTCCAGTGCGAAAAGGCTGGTGGCAGAGGGCGCTCGGCAGTTGAGCCGGTATCTCGTTTCGCCCCCAAGTCGGCCACAATCAGGCCATGGCCAGATGCAAATCTGCCAACTGGCCGCGGTCAGTCTGTCCGCGGAAATCATTTGGCCTTAAAACGGGCGGGCTAACCGGTTTGCGGCGGAAGCGAGTATAAGCGAAGTTTGGAGTGAAGTGAAAATGTTGGCACGCCACCCAATCAGACGCGCCATTCTCGGCCTTGCGGCTTTGGCTGGCGCGAATACGGCGACGATTTCCGCTCAAGCGCAATTGCTGCGCGACGTCGAAATAGAAAACTACCTCGACGATAATGTCAGGCCGATTTATCGCGCCGCCGGTCTACCGGCTGACAACATTAAAATCCTGATCGTCGGCGATAACTCGCCAAACGCTTTTGCCGGTGGTTTGACTACCGGCATCACGACCGGGTTGATCGTAGCGGCCGACACCCCCAATCAGATCAACGGCGTGATGGCGCACGAGGCGGGGCACATTCTCGGCGGGCACACGGCCCGTTCAGACGAAGCCATCTCTGCGGCGACCCGGCCAATTTTGCTGAGTCTTGTTCTTGCAGCTGGCGCCATTGCGGCCGGAGCGCCCGAGGCGGGCATCGGTCTCCTCGGCCTAGGTCAGAACGTCGCTCTGGCGAATTATCTGACATACAGCCGCAGTCAGGAATCCGCCGCCGATCAAGCGGCGGTGACCGTGCTCGACAAAATGGGGCAGTCGAGCGTGGGGCTGCTCGAATTTTTTGGAAAGTTACGAAACAATCAACTCCTGACAAACCGCCGCATCAATCCTTATTTGCAAAGCCATCCGCTCGCCAACCAGCGCATCACAGCGCTGGAAGAAAGGGTGCGTTCCTCGCCCTATTCAGGCGTGCGCGACTCAGAGGAAGAGATATTTCGCCTACGGATGATACAGGCGAAAATCAAAGGGTTCCTCCAGGAGGCGCACGTCACCCTTCGGCAATATCCGGTTTCCGACGTTTCGAAACCGGCGCGCTATGCGCGGGCCGTCGCCTATTACCGCGCCGCTGACATTGACCGCGCAGGCAGGGAAATCGACTCGCTGCTTGCCGAAGAGCCAGACAATCCCTTCTTTCACGAGTTGAAGGGACAGATGCTTTTCGAGTTTGGACGCGTGCGGGAGGCGATAGCGCCTCATCGCCGATCCGTCGAACTGATGCCGAACAAGGCGCTCCTGAAGATTAACCTCGGTCGGGCGCTGCTGGCAGTGGAAGAGCCAGACTCGTTACGCCTCGCCGCCGAGGAACTGAAAAGCGCGCTGTTGCTGGAACCTGATAACTCATTCGGATGGTTCGAGCTTGCGCGCGCCTACGGCGGACTTGGCCAAGAGCCGCTCGCCGATCTCGCAACCGCTGAGTCCCGCTATCATGTTGGCGATAAGGTCGCAGCGAACCGGTTCGCCCGCCGGGCCCTACAGCGTCTCCCGAAAAATACTCCGGAATGGCGTCAGGCCAGTGACGTTATCGCCGCCACGTCTGGCGATAACGCCCCTCGCGTCAGAGGGGCGAGAAGGCCGAGCCCGGATACTCTGCCTCCTTCGCCCGACGATGATAGCGAGCCTGAGACCCCGCAGAGCGAGGCTCCGGCGCCAACGGAACCCGAGCCGTCCCGCCCGCAACAAGTGCCCGATCCGTCATGAATGATTTTCGGGGAAGCGCCACTGCGGAAAAAACAATTGTAACGCATCAAACCGCTAGCGCGGTTCTTCACGAGGGAACGACATGGCGAAGACTGTGACGCGCGTGGCGATTGGCGCCGCTCTTCTCGGAGCGGCGGTCTTTGGCGCTCTCATCACGAATTTCGGGACCGCTCAGCCGCAAAAAACGCTCAGCGTCGCGGATGAAGATGCAGTTCGCGCCATTGTCCGCGAGTATATCCGTGAAAACCCGCAGGAGATTATCGAAGCGCTTGACGCTTTCGCCGCTCAGGAACGTGGGCGTGCAGTCGCGAACACGAAGACGGCAGCGCGCGACGCCCTTCCGCTGCTTCTATCCGATGCCGGCGGATACAGCGTGGGCGCGAGCAAAGAGGCCGCATCCGTCGCGGTGATTGAATTTTTCGATTACCATTGCGGCTACTGCAAGCGCGGTTCGGGCTTTGTGCAGCAACTGACCAAAACTGATCCAGCCGTGAAAGTCGTTTTCATCGAATTGCCGATTCTGCGCGAGGAGTCCGATCTGGCGGCTCGCTATGCCTTGGCCGCGCGCGATCAGGGAAAATATGCTGATTTGCATTTTGCCTTCATGAACGCCAGCGGCGTCCTCACGAAAGACCGCATTCGAACTATTGCGCGCGAGGCTGGCCTTGACGTGGCGGCGATTGAAAAACGTCAGGATGAGGCGTCTATCGCTGCAATTATCGACGCGAACCGCGAGATGGCGGAAACGTTGGGCGTTGGCGGTACGCCTTCCTTTATCGTCGCTTCGCTGGACGGAGAATTTCTCGAAGTCATTCCGGGCCTCAGCGAGGAAGGAGTGACTTCGGCCATCGCTGCGGCGAAGAAGTCGACTGGCAAATCTGGCGCGTCGCTGAATACTCAGCCTTAAGGTGCGCTTAGCCTGACCCACCGCGGGCAAGGTAATCGCGCACGGCGCTGTCCGCAGCGAGGGAGATCGCTTTCGATCGCGCTACGGCTGCATCTGCGCTTCGCCCCAGCAAATCCAGCAAGTGCGCGCGCGTCGCCCAGAAGGGCTGATAATTCGCAATGCGCTCGTCCGCTGCTGCGTCGAGCTGCGCCAGTCCTGAAGCGGGATCGCCCGAGTGGCCATAGGCAGCGGCCCTGCCTACCAGTACGCCAAGCGAAGGCGCCCGTTCGGCCAGCAAATCATACAGTTGGACAATTGCTTGCCAGTTGCTGCGCCCGGTAAGCGGGCGTTGAACGTGTACGGACTGGATTGCCGCCTCGCACTGAAATCGCCCGAAGGTGGCGGTGTGCGCTGCTTGAATTAGCAACTGTTCAGCTTCCATTATCATGTCGCGCGACCACAGCCGCGGGTCTTGCTCCGAAAGCGGGATGAAGCCGCCGTCAATCGTGCGGCGTGCAGATCTGCGCGCCTCGCAATAAAGCATCAGCGCGAGCAAACCTTTAGCCTCGGCAGCGCCGGGTAACAGCGAAACGACAAGCCGTCCCAGAAAAATTGCTTCCGCCGCCAAATCGCCGTCGGACTGATTGACGTCGTCCCAGCCAACACCGTATGCGCCGTAGATGGCGTTCAATACATCGGTTAGGCGTGCAGGAAGCGTCTCTTGATCCGGCGTTTCGAACCGAAGTCCAGCGTCCCGGATCTTCGATTTCGCGCGCACCAGACGCTGCGACATTGCGGCAGGCGGGGTGACGTAGGCGGCTGCTATCCGCACGGCGTCAAGACCGAGAACTGTCTGCAGCATCAATGGCGTGCGAATATTTGGTTCAATCGCAGGATGTGCGCATACGAAGAGAAGCTTTAGCCTTTCATCAGGGAATGGTACGGGCATCCGCTCGGCGTACTCCTCATAGATGATTTCTACTGCGCCAGCCGCCGCCTCGCGCACACGTCGTCTGCGTGCGTCATGTCCCAAAGATCGCCGCGCCGCAACGATAAGCCAGGCTTCCGGATTATCGGGTACGCCGGTTTTAGGCCAGACGCGCAACGCGGCGGTGAAGGCTTCCGACAGAGCGTCTTCGGCGCCGGCAATATCTCGCGTGCGCGAAGCCAGTAGCGCAACGAGCCGGCCATAGGATGCGCGCGCCGTCGTCTCCGCCGCCTTCGAAAACGGATCTGACGGCGCGCGCTTTTGCATTAGTCGGCAGGACGGTTCATCGGCGGTAGCACCGGGCGAACTTCAACAGATGCGCACAGCGCAGAGGGGGCCTTCGCGGCCCATTCAATTGCTGCGTCGAGATCGGGCGCTTCAACGATGAAATATCCGCCCAATTGTTCCTTTGTATCGGCGAAAGGGCCGTCTTCAATCTGGCGCTTGCCGTTTCGCACGCGCACTGTTGTCGCCGTATGCGGTGGGTGCAAACCGTCTCCGTTAACGATAACGCCTGCTTGCGCGAGCGCGCCGATGTAAACGTTCCACGCCCCCCAATAGGCCTCTGCTTCGGCGGGGTTATCGCGACGGGCAAACTCTGCCGGAGTTTCGTTCAGAATAAGCATATACTGCATGAGTCGTTTTCCTTGGAGGTTGGAGGATGATCGCAATGGCGTTCGTTGCAAAGGGCGGCTCATTCATTGTGTGTTGTTGTCGGCGGCGCACCTGACGCGTCTATCGGCGCGGGATAATGCTCGATCACCTCCACGCGTCCACCGCGCAGATTAGCAGGCGCCCGCGATGCAAATGATTGCGCCTCGGCTGCATTCGCCGCCTCGATGACGAAATAGCCCCCCAGCACCAGTTCGTTCGGGGCCGGAAGTCGTTTGAAGTCCCCCACCAACGCAGCGCCGCCCCGCACTACGCCAGCTTGCGCTAGCGCCTTGCCATAGGCGGCGTATTCCGCCCAGTAGGCTTGAGTCTGCTGGCCGGCATCTGTGCGAAGGGCGTAGTCCTGCGCCGTTTCGTAGATAAAGACGGTGAACCCCTCGGCGCTAGCAGGCGACAAAGCGGCAAATGTCAGCGTCGCAAGGGTTGCAACCATAAACTGACGAGCGACCGTGACTGTCTTCATGACAGGTCATCCTTTCCATGTCAGGGACGGAGTAAATCCTCCGGCCACATTAGGATGAGCCTCCCGAGTCGGTGATTTCGACATGATCGGCCGATTTTTTTTGGCATCGCCGTAACAGCTGCTTCACCCTGAGCGGAACCATGGAGCGAAGCAGTTGTTCTAATTGCGCTGGGTAACAGGCAAACGCCATTTTAAAGGATACCGCCGCCATGACATTGAAGAAATATATGCTGGGCCTTCTGTGCGCAGGCTCGACCCTTGCCGCCGGAACGGTCTGGGCTCAAACCGCCGACAAGATGGGTGTTGAGCCGACCGATAGCCAATCCGCTGATTCATCCGCTGACGCGTTGAATGCGGAGCAGTCCACAGATCCCATGACACAACCAACTGACCGGTCGACCGATAGCTCGGTCTCGCAAGCGCCAGGCGCGGCGACCGATAGTCGGACTACCCAATCGACAGACGATGCGTCGGATAGTCTGGCCACCCAACCGGCCTACCGGTCGACAGATAGTCAGGCCACTCAACCAACCGACAGGACGACGGATCGAGCCGCCCAATCGTCCGATGACGCACCTGATAGCTGGACTGCTCAATCAGGCGACAACGACGCGTACGGGTCTACGCCGACAGGCGCAAGCCAGCAGGGGATGGGAAAACCCACGATAGAGCAAGTGCGCACTGCGATCGGCACTTGGGAATCAGCCCCGAAACAAGCTGCTGAAGCAATGATAGCGAAATACGGCGCTCCAGACGAGATGACGGCGACGCGGTTGTTTTGGATGAATAACTCTCCGTGGAAGTGGACGACCTTGACCAATGACCCCACCAACCGGAATTACTCAAGCGATAACAATCTGGAACAAGCGGTTGCGTTCGACATAGAAAGCGACAAGCTCAGTGATTTGGCGGAGTTCAATCAGAGCATCGTAGCGAATCGCGCAAAAGGCGAATTATCTGTATACGGTAATTCTGAAGAAGCAAATTTTCTCGCTATTAATCTTGCTCACGACGTATCGACCGGCGCCAAGAGCGTAAAAGCTGCGCGCAATTATCACTCAAAGGCGATCAACGCCTTTACGTCCGACGACGAACAGGACGTTTATATGACCGGCCTGCAATTTGAGCCGTCCTCAAAAATGTCTGAGAGCAAAGACGAAAAAAAGCGCGTTTCGCTAGAGTAACTCCAGATTGAACCGGTGGGATCAACTTACCTTGATCTCACCACACTCAACCTGTTGCCCCGTCTCGGGAAGCGCTCCGCTGTTGAATTCTGTAACTTCGCGGAGCGCTTTTGCGCAGCCCCGTGAGCCGATCTTATTTTGCGTTACGCCCCATATTTACGCCTCAGTGCAGGAGCGCCGTTGAAAGATGCATGACATAGTTCTCTCTGACACGCTGCCGTTTAGACGCGTAAAGGCCATCCAACAGAAAACAACACTCGCCTTGATTGGCACCTTCCCGCCAACACGCTGCGGAATTGCGACGTTCACCCAGGATATGGTCGACGCCGTGCGTCATGCGGACCCACATATCGACGCCTCAGTGATAGCCATAACGCCGCCGTTTCATGACGGTGCATATGGTCCGGATGTCATCGCGTCTATACGTCAACATCACCTTCCAGACTATATCCGGGCAGCGGCGCTGTTGAACGAGCGGCGTGTCGGTACGATCAATCTGCAACATGAATTTGGCATCTTCGGCGGGGTTGCGGGAGGACACATTCTCCATTGTCTCGATCAAGTCGACGCCGATGTTATTACAACGCTGCATACGGTTTCCGCACAGCTTTCAGCTGATTGCCGCCGTGTCATGAGCGGAATTCTTGAGCGCTCGGGAAAAGTCGTCGTCATGGCTGAGAAAGGTCGATCCATCCTGGTTGATGAGTTCGGCGCTGACCCAGACCGCATCTCGGTCATACCGCATGGCGTTCCCACTCGCACATTCTCCGATACGGCAACCTTTAAAGCAAAAATGGGATTCGATAACCGCAGTACGCTGATGACCTTTGGTTTGATCGGCAGAGGCAAGGGTCTTGAAACGATGATCCGGGCGATGCCTGACATCGCTGCTCGCCATCCTGATGCGCTATATGTAATCCTCGGCGCGACACATCCGAACGTTGTTGCCGCAGAGGGTGAACGGTATCGAGAGTCGCTCGGCGCACTGGCGCAATCTCTTGGCGTCGAAGCAAATATTCTGTTCATCGATAAATATGCCAGTCAGCACGAACTTATCGACTATCTATCGAGCGCTGATATCTACGTGACTCCCTATCTGAACGAAAATCAGCTTACGTCAGGAACGCTCGCTTATGCCTACGCACTGGGGCGTCCGATTGTATCAACGCCTTATGCCCATGCTGCGGAACTCCTGACTGAAGATCGAGGCGTTTTATGTGACTTTGGAGACAGCGCCTGCTTTGCGGCGGCCATCAATGATTTGCTCGCCAATCCCGCGCGGCGACTGACGATGGGGCGCGCTGCGCACAACGCCGGGAAAGAGATGTACTGGCCAGTGATTGGTCGACGTTACCTCGATCTGATTGCTGACGGCGGCAAGGCTCGCGACCGGCCCATACAGGATGCCTCAACGCTTTTCCACTTGCCGCGTCCGCGTACTCAAAATCTTTTCAAATATCTTGACGCTATCACTGATGACACCGGGCTTATTCAACACTCCACGAGGAGTGTCGCCAATCGCGCGGAAGGCTATTGCGTTGACGACAACGCGCGCGCCCTTTTGGCTATCAGCCAACACGAAATGCTGGGGCGAAGATCACCCGCGACCAAACGGCTTGAAAACGTGTACGTTGCATTTGTGCAGCATTCCTGGAACGCAGATAACAAACGTTTCAGAAATTTCTTGTCGTTCGACCGCAGATGGCTGGACGATGGCGGATCGGAGGATTCCCATGGTCGAACGCTTCATGCTTTGGCGTCGGCGAGTTTGGGCTTGCGCGATCCGTCGCGGCGCGCCTGGGCGGGGCAGCTCTTTCACGAAGCAATCGGAACGGTAGATGCTTTTTCCTCTCCACGGGCAATTGCGCACGCGATAAATGCGCTTTGCCTATTGATGGATAAGGAGCCTTCGGGCGCAACAAACGTTCGACGGCTTCGCTCGTACGGTGATTTCCTTCATTGCCTGCTCCGGCGAAAGGCCACTCCTGAATGGTACTGGTTTGAGGATGTGCTTGCGTACGAAAATGCGCTGCTCCCAGCCGCACTGATCAATGCCGCGCGGCATCTGAAGGATACAAGCATGCTGCGAGACGGGATCGCCGCGCTATGGTGGCTCTCTTATGCGCAGAAGGCAGAGGAGGGCTGGTTTCGACCCGTGGGGACTGGCAATTTTGGCGCAATCAGATCTCTGCCGTCGAATTATGATCAGCAACCCATTGAGGCTTATGCGACTATTGCGGCCTATGCCGCCGCCGATAAGGTAGATCCTCACGGGAAATGGCGCGATCGCACAGACCAGGTCTATGCTTGGTTTACCGGCGCAAATGATTTGAAAGCGCCGCTTCTTGATACATCTACTTTCGCGTGTTGCGACGGGCTAAACGCGTACGGAACAAACGCCAATCAGGGCGCGGAATCCTGCCTGGCGGCGGTAATGTCAGCCATGATCTGCGAGGCCATGGCTCAAGCCGCTTCTGGCATCACTACTCCAATCCCTGCCGTACAACCGATAGAAGGTTTCGCATCTGATTATCCACGAGCTTCAGTCGAAGCCGCAGCGCACTGACAACTGAACAACCACATGCGACGACTGTCCATTAAACTTCTGCCTGACCCGCGGCGCGTGGTGGTGTTGCCATTCCAGATCGCGATTGAGCCGCGCAGCCTAAATCCGACCGATTTACCCCGCGCAAAACGTATAGCGGAGCGCGTCGCGGCGTTGCCTGAGAACGAGATCGAGCAACAGTTTGCGCGTCTGCTGAACCACTTCCACCATCGTCACCGGTCACTGGAACGGATAATTGATAGAAGAGTTTTGCAGATAGCCGGGATATTGGAGAGTTGCGGACCGCTCACCGTGACCGCCAAACGCTTCATCGCAGCTCATTTTTGCCATGAGTATTCGCCGGAAGCAGCGGCCCTTTTTAATCCGAGCATCATCCGCCATCACACGCAACCCGGAGGATCGACCGCCTCGGTACGGTTCATCCTGTCCCTTCGATCGGTTGGCGAAGGGCACGTCTCTTCAATCTCCTTCCGGACTGGCGTTTGGGAGCCGCACATCAATTTTGAAATTGATCCAGCCGCAGACCTCGCACAGGTTGGCGAAGTAGCCGATCCGCTCGCATTTGGTAACGACGACGGATCAGTTTCAGTTGTACGACCGGAAGGGACCCCGCTCCGGGAATTCATTATCTTTCCGATGACCCCCGCGCAGCGCAACGGCATCGAAGACTTGCGCCTCACCGAGTTCGTTGAGGAGGATGGCAGCGTTTTATATTACGGCACGTATACGGCTTACAGTGGTGGAAGCATTACGTCGGAGTTGCTCTTCACCCCGGATTTCCAAACCTTCACGCTCCGACCCCTTCGCGGCGCAGCTGCCCTGAACAAGGGCATGGCATTGTTCCCGAGGCGGATAGGCGGGAAGTTCGCTATGCTAAGTCGCATAGATAACGAGCATCTGTACGTTTCATATTCTGATGACATCTATTATTGGGAAAATGCCAAGCGCATACTCGGGCCAAAATATCCGTGGGAGTTTATTCAGGTCGGTAATTGCGGCGCTCCGATGGAGATCGACGAAGGTTGGCTCGTCATTATGCATGCCGTCGGCGCCATGCGTCAGTATTCGATCAGCGCCTGCCTTCTGGACAAGGACGACCCATCAAAAATCATCGCGCGCTCCGCGAAGCCGATTCTACTTCCGGATCAAGATGAACGAGCTGGCTATGTCCCGAATGTGGTTTACTCGTGCGGTGCGCTTCTTGTCGGTCGAGAATTGATGCTTCCGTACGGGATAGCAGACTGCATGGTCGGATTCGCGGGGACAACGGTCGACGAATTACTGGAGTCGATGGAGCCCGCTTGATCGCGTCTGTGGGCCGTAGCCGGAACCGAACGCAAACGGACGCCGTTATATCGTCGCCGACAAGAGCTGGCAGACCCACTTTATAGGAAGGAGCTTTACGTGACCCCTAGCAAATCCAAATCCACTTCGGGCGCTGCGATCGAACAAGGAGCCGTCGAACTCCTTAAGGCTGACCATCGCGCGGTTGAGGCTTTGTTCAAGGCGTATGAGGCCTCAAAGGATGAAGCCGAGAAGACAGAAACGGCGCTCGCCATTTGCCTCGAACTTTCAATCCACGCGACGATTGAGGAAGAAATTCTTTATCCCGCGCTTCGTGGAAGCGTCGATGACGATATGCTTGATGAAGCATACGTGGAACATGACGGGGCTAAACTAATGATCGCCGAACTGATGGACGGATCGCCAAAAGACGATTTTTACGACGCGAAGGTTGCCGTCCTCGAAGAAGAGATCAAGCACCACGTCAAGGAAGAGGAAGGGCCCAAGGGTCTCTTTGCTCAAGCCGAGAGCGCTGGCGTAGACATGAAGGCGCTCGGGAGAGCACTCGCGAAGCGTCAAGCAGAACTCTCCGACGAGTTTGAAAAGGACGGCATTCCCCCGCCCGTCTATCGTACGATGGCTGGCGCTGACATTACCGTCGGGGCAACCTTCGAGTAGCGGTTGCGAACCGGTTGGTGACGGATCAAATGCCGCTTTCAGCGTTAGCGCGGCGAGCGAAATTGTTTGCGGTTATTATGGAGGTATTTTCATCAAACCAGCAATCCACTTCCCGCGCACAGCGCCAATGCTCGATCGGGAGGTTGGAGCAGTTATGAACGAGGGCATCGCTAAACTGCGCGTGCTCGAAGACGGGTTTGTTTGAGCCGCGCACCAGGCAATGGAGTCGCGCGCACCTCCTGACTGCTTGCCTGAATGGTGGTTCTGGTTCTCGCCCAAGCGCGCTGCCGGAGCGAAATGCTGAGCTTGATCAATATAATCGGTACCGCTGCGGGCGTTGCTTCGATGGCAAGTTTCCTGCCGCAGATCGCCAAGATTTGGAAAGAAAAAGACGCAACTGGCGTCTCCCTGAGGATGTTTGCGATTACCGTCACCGCATTCACTTTGTGGACGGTATACGGAGTATTATCGCAGGCATGGCCCGTTGCAGCGGCAAATACTGTCTGCCTCATGTTGTCTGGCGTTATTGTCGGGTTACGCCTTAAGTTCGGCGACGGGCCCCATAAGGAGCCGAGCCATTCGGAAGCCTAGCTCGGCGTCTGTAAGACTGAAACGGTCTACGTCCCTCCTGTCCGGCCCCACGGCTTTTCCCTGCGAGTCTTGGCGGATCGTTGAATGACGATCTCACATAACGGAGGATGGATGACGTGGCGCGACTGATATGCCCTGACCATCATGCCCTGGGAGAGTCGTGCGCGCTGCTGTTAAAAACCGCTGACCCTCGAACTAACCAAGGGTCAGCGGCTAGTGTGGCTGGAATGATGCATCAAGGGCGGGGGGGGCAAACGATGCATCACGATGATCGCCACGAGCGGGGACGAACCGCAATTTCAACTTTGATCTTTATAGACCGATTAATGCAGCCTCGGATTCTACTCAAATCTATTGTGATGTAGCGTGCACAAACGAATCGAAAAGAGCGGATCCCCTATTCGCGCTTCCGCGAGGTCGCCCTAGTCATTTGTTAAATCCGGTAAGAGCCACGAGCAATTGAATTTTTTTGATTAGGAACAAACCGAGCCCGATGGTGTTTCATCGGGGTAAGTAGAGTGCGATTGGAGATTTTATGTCATCGGTATACGACATTACGGGACTAATCATAGCGACAGTAATGATGCTTGCGCCGTTAGTTGGCGGATCTTACGGGTTATAAAAAAATTCACCAGTAATATATTCGAATCCACAGCTGTAAAAATTTATGGTTGTGGATTCAACTGGAATAAATCCGACGAGCTAGACCTAAACTGAAAATTTATATCTTACCGCATAACACTTTAATAACCTGCGCGGAAAGCGATTGTCTGACCTCGTTATATCCTTTCCAAGGATCCGCCTTCATTGCGGCAATCCGTTGACGGATGTTATTGATCGTAAATGCGTTTGCGGCGTTTGTGCGCATCAGTTCAGCCCAGCCTAGCGGAGTTGCAACAGGCGCACCTCGCCGTGCGCGCAGCGAATACGGACAAATAGCCGTTGCGCCGCGCTCGTTTCGCAGCCAGTCAATGAAGATCTTTCCCACACGCTTCTTTTTTGACATTTCGGAAACACAAAGCTCGGGCTTCCCAGCAGCCATCTGGCGCGCTAACCCTCGGGCAGCATATTTGATGTCTTGCCATTGACGCCGACGCTCGAGCGGTGCGACGACGTGGATACCTTTGCCGCCGGTCAACAAAGCGAAAGATTTCAAGCCCGCACTTGCGAGAATGTCCCGCACTTCGATTGCTGCATTACGCACATCCATAAAGGAAAGACCGTCGTCTGGATCAAGATCAATCACCAGTCGGTCAGGATACTCCAGCCGGTCAGCGCGCGATCCCCATAGATGCAATTCGATTACGCCCATCTGCGCTGCAGCGACCAGAGATTTTGGCGTCTCCAGGAGGATATAGTCCGCCTTTGTTCCATCGCTCTGTATGATGCGGGTTGCGCGAAACTCCGGCGGCGCAGAACCCGCCATGTGTTTCTGGAAAAAGCAGCGCTCGCCGAGCCCGGAAGGACAGCGCACAAGGCTAACGGGATGGTTTTTCAGGAAGGGAAGAATATGAACTGAGAATTCCGCGATGTATTCGGCAATGTCGCGCTTGGTAGGGCCCCCATTATCAAACATGAACCGATCAGGATTTGAAATGCGGAGCCCGAGAATGCTTGAGCGCGCATCGTTTGCTGCGCGTCCGGTACTCTCTTCCGTCTCCTTTTGCTGGCGGGTTACGATTTGTTCTGGAGCTTTGTCTTCGCGAAGACCGAGGAATGTCGGATGCCGCAGCAGGCCTCCCACCGTGCGTTCGGTATACGCCACCTCTGCCACAAGCTTGGGCGCAAGCCAGACGGCTCCCCGGCGTGCGTCAGGCGGCAGTTTTACGAAGGCTGTGGTCTTCCGCTTCAGGGGGGCCATGACTGCCGAGAGGTCCTCTAGCGATGCGTCGCTGAATCCCGATCCGACGCGCCCTCGATAAATCAAGGCGTCATTTTCAAATTCGCCGACGAGCAGCGATGAAAACGGCCGGCCCTTTTTGTCGGATTTGCGAAACCCACCGATCAGGAATTCATCGCGCCCGACGCACTTCGATTTTATCCAAGCGGCGCTGCGGCCGGACCGATATGAGGCGGACAACTTCTTTGACACAATGCCTTCAAGACCAAGAGCGCATGCCTTTGCGATTACGTCGGCGCCGCGATCCGCTATATGGTCTGAAAATCGTACGATACGACCGGATTTAGGCAGAAGCTTGCGAAGCGCTGATTTGCGTTCGCTCAAGGGTCTCCGCTGAAGATTCTCGCCATCCAAAAATAGAAGGTCAAACGCGAAATAGGCGAGGATATCATCCATGCCGGCGTCGGTGGCTGCCTGCAGGGCGGAAAAGTTGCTGCGGCCATCGGAGTCAAGAGCGACGAGTTCCCCGTCTATTGCGGCTGACTGAACGGTCAGTTTTGCAAGAGCGGCTGTGACGGCCGGGTAGCGCGTAGTCCAGTCTTTACCATTCCGGGTAATCAGCTTTACACGGCGCTGCGATAGCAGCGCTTGAATTCTGTAGCCATCAAACTTCAGCTCATGCGCCCATGCCGCTCCTGACGGCGGCGTTTCCTTGAGCGTGGCAAGTTGGGGCTCCACGAAGGCGGGAAACTTAAGCGTGTCGGGTTCCATTGCCGCCGCAGCTTCATGCCCATGAGCGGCGCGTTCGATCGCTTTGAAATCTCGGCCCGACGCAATACTATCCGTCCACGATGCAAGTGGATCGAATGCTTCATCCGCCGCATCGTCGCGTTCTTTTATCAGGAGCCAGTTTTCTTTCCCCTTGTGACCCTTTGCGCCTTTCATCAGCACCAGCGCCCAATTGCCTTGCAGGCGCGCGCCTTTGAGTTCGAACTTTAATGAGCCGCCGATCAGGCCTTCGATCGCGTCCGTTTTCGGGATCCATTCCCCCTGGTCCCATAGCATCACCGTCCCCGCGCCATAACCATCGGGAATAACGCCTTCGAAGCTCCCATACTCGAGGGGATGGTCTTCAGTTCGCACAGCGAGGCGTTTGTCGGCAGGGTTCAGGCTCGGGCCTTTGGTGACAGCCCAGCTCTTGAGAACGCCATTTATCTCGAGTCTGAGATCGTAGTGCAGTCGCGTCGCGGCGTGCTTTTGCACGACAAAGGATAGCTTGGCAGTGTTCTTTTTCTTCGCGCTCGTTTTTATCGCCGCTCCAGTGGGCTCAGGCGACCGCGAAAAATCTCTCTTCCTGCGGTAGGTATCCAGTGTGTCCGCAGGCTCTTCTGCCATAGCGCATCAAGCCGCTTTTGAAGCCCTGGTATTTTTTCGAGCCGGCTTTTTTCGAGACGAGCGAGCGTCGGAGGCGACGCTCTTCCTCAATGCCTCCATCAGGTCGATGATTTTTCCCCTGCCTTTTTCAGGGTCGCCGGACGTGTCCTTGCTCACTTCACCGGACTTCTGCTTCTCGCGGATCAAGGCCTTTAGCGCGATGGCGTACTTTGACTTGAATGCGTCCGCATCAAACGGCGCCGTCTTTCGTTCAATGAGTTCGGCAGCCAGATCCATCATTTCCTTGGCGGGGGTGACGTCTGCAATGTTTTCAAAAATCCGGTCGCTTTCAACAATTTCATCCGCGAAACGAAGCGTCTCCAGCAGGAGGCCATCGCCACAAGGTTTGATTGCAACAACATAGTCACGACCGCGAACGGCCATTTGACCGAGGCCAACGCGTTTCTTTTTGCGTAACGCCTCTCTGATTACCGCAAAGCCTTCCCCCGCGACTTCGTCGTCGGCGGGAATCACATAATAAGGTTTCTCGAAGTATCGGGGATCAATTTCGCAAGTTTCGACAAATTGGACGAGATCAATTGTGCGCTTACTTGCAAGTTTGATCTCGTCCAGCTCTTCCGGATCGAGAATTACATACTCGTCCTTGTTGGTCTGGAATCCGCGTACAATCTCATCCGCGTCAACCGGGCCTACGCCTTCGGCTATCTTCTGATACCGAATGCGTTTGCCCGAAGGTTTGTGGATTTGATGGAGCGACAGCCTGCTTGTGCTGGATGTCGCTGAATAAAGCTCGATGCCGATAGTCACGAGCGAGAGCCTCAGATATCCCTTCCAATAAGCGCGTCTGGCCATATCATGCCGTCTCCGGTAACTATGTCAGCGCTGGAAGGGTATCGTCAGAGGTTTGCAGACCCTTGCCAGCCAGAGGCCCGATAGCGTTCGCCTGTTTGCGCTATGTCAGCCGCGCTAAACGAGTCCAGAGTGGCTTCTATATCAGCAGCGCGATCGCCAGCATTCCGAACACTGACGAGAGTGCCGCCGCGGTTGACGCCCTCGGAGTAAACATGGGCCTCATCCTCGGGAACACCGGCCTTTGTAAGACCACCGATCAAGCCGCCGGTCGCTCCGCCAACCGCTGCGCCGGCGACCGTGCCGGTCAACATGGAAGCCAGCCAGCCAGCAGCTACGATCGGTCCAAGACCAGGTATCGCCATTAATCCAAGCCCTGCCGCCAGACCGGCTCCTCCGCCGAGTACAGCGCCAGTCGATGCGCCTGCAGCGGCGCCTTCGCCTGCTTTATTATCCACACGCTCCTCGTGATAATCACTGCGGGATGGATCTCTTTCCGTTAAGTCATCCGAGTCGTGGTGGTTGCTCGACAGGATGCTAATGTCGTCCCGGTCGATCCCCATTCTATCAAGTTCCTGGACCGCCCTGATAGCATCTTCGCGACGCTCGAAAAGTCGTACAATGTTCCGTTCCATGATCAGTTCCCTGGTTGAAGATTTTCGGCAACGACAATGTTGCCCTGGTAGTCAACTTTCACGTTCACAGTTTGCCCGCTCATCGTCGCCTTGCCGACCCATTCACCTGAATCGGAGCGTGTAAGGGTTGGGTTGGTGTATCCCTTGTTTCGCAGGTGCCCCTCTGCCTGAGCTTGAGTGAAAGACGTTGCTCCAGCGGCCGGAGCAGCCCGCTCGCGCTCTTGCACCGATTTGT
>JBGTFV010000170.1:0-3441 GCA_041747095.1 Parvularculaceae bacterium | reverse complement strand
GCGGCGCGGCGCTGATCGCGAGCCTTGCGCTTCGCCGGAAACGACCGGGCGGCCAAGCTGAAGCTATCGGTGCGGATGATCTATCCAACGATGCGCGAGCGAAGAACGCGCTTGACGCGGACAGAGATCAGGGGCGGAGAGACTCGTAGAACAACAAGTCGCCGCGCTGGATATAAATCTGCACCGGGCCGCTGTTCAGGTTACGGAGCTTATCGAGCTTCTGCACCGCCGCCTCTGGCCGGGTCATCCGTTCCCAGCCGATTTCAAGAATGACGTCGCCGGGCTTCAAGATCTGCGCCGCCTGACTGTCAGGATCAACGGCGGTGACGACAACGCCCTCAATCTCGGCCGGAAGATTGAACGCCTCGGCAACCTCGCGGCTCGCCCGCTGCAAGGTGAGCCCCGAACCCTGAAGCGCGCCCGGCGGCAAGGCTCCGCCACCGCCCGGCAGGCCGGCAAGCACGCGCTCTTCGCGCCGTTCAACTTTCACTTTTAACGTCACGCGCGCCTTGTCGCGCAATACGACCATCGGAACGGTGGCGCCAATTGGCGTTTCCGCCACGGCGCGCGTCAGATCACGAACTTTCGTTACCGGCCGCTTGTTAAATTCGAGAATGAGATCGTTAGGCAAGACGCCCGCGAGCTGGGCCGGGCTGTTCGGGCGCACGAGCGTGACAACGGCGCCGCGCGGACGATCAAGCCCAATTTCTGTTGCAAGCTTTGAGGTGATCTCATCGATGTTGACCCCAAGCCAGCCGCGGCGCGTCTCGCCAAATTCCAGAAGCTGTCCGACAACGAGTTGGGCGAGATCCGCCGGAACGGCGAAGCCGACGCCCACTGAACCGCCAGTCTGCGAGAAGATCGCCGTGTTGACGCCGATAACCTTGCCGTTGAAATCGAACAAAGGGCCGCCGGAATTGCCGCGGTTAATTGCGGCGTCGGTCTGGATGAAGTCGTCGAAGCTGCCCGCCTCGATGCTGCGGTTGCGCGCCGACACAATCCCGCGCGTAACCGTGCCGCCGAGGCCAAAAGGATTGCCGATCGCGAAAACATCGTCGCCGACTCGGGCGGCGTTTGAATCGCCGAACTGCACGGCAGGCAGCTTAAGTCCCGGCGCATCGAGTTGCAGGACGGCGAGATCGGTTTCGCGGTCCGTCGCACGCACTGTCGCCTTATATTCGCGGCCATCGCTCAGCGTTACGGTGACGTCTTCGGCGTTATCGACGACGTGGTTGTTCGTGACGATGACGCCGGCCGGATCAATGATGAAGCCTGAGCCGAGCGAGACCGACTGGTCGCGGAACTTGCGCTGGAAGGTCTCGCTGCCCGACGGATTGGCCCGCGTCTGCCGCTGGGACGAGGATATGTTGACGACCGCCGGCGACAGCCGTTCGACGAGGTCCGCGAGCGATGTGTCTGCGCGGGACGGCGCGGCGGCGGCGACAGGAGCCGCGACAGGCAAGGCTACGATCAGCGTCGCCAGACCGACGGCGAAGCCGCCGGCCGCCAGATGCTTCATCGTTATGCGCATGTACGTACAATCCCCAACTGGCCGGCGCCGCGCGCCGTCATGAAATGCCGCCTGCGACCATTCTCAGGGTCGGCCAGAGCGCTCCCGCCCAACCAAGCGCGTTCAGCTTGGCATGGAGAGATGTTAACGCACAAGATTTGCGGGCGGCAAGCGGTCTGTGGAAAGGCCCGCTGGCGCGACCGGGATCTCAACGTTTCGCCCGCGGGCCCTCGAAGTACCGGAAGAACTCACTATCCGGCGACAGAAGGATCGTGGTCTCACCGCTCCTTAGCGCCTCCTCATAGGCAAGGAGCGAGCGCGAAAAGGCGAAGAACTCGGGATCCTTGCTGTACACGGCCGCGAACTCGGCGCTTCGCTGAGCGTCGGCGATACCCCGGATTTTCTGCGCCTCTTCTTCGGCTTCGGCTTTGACCTGAACGACCTGACGGTCGGCTTCGGCTTCGATCCGCTGGGCGGCCTCGTTGCCTTCGGCGCGGATCGACTGCGCAAGCTGGTTCCGTTCTGTGATCATTCGCTTGAACACGGCCTCGCTGTTCTGTTGCGGCAGGTCGGCCCGGCGGATCTTCACGTCGATGATCTTGACCCCCAGCGCTGCGGCGTTCGCGTCAAGAAGGTCGCGGATACGGACCATCAGCGCGCCGCGCTGGTTTGACACGATGTCGTCAACGCTTACAGCGCCCAACACCCGCCGAACGGTCTGGTTCAGAAGCGACGCAAGACGCACTTCGCCGACTTCCTCCGTACGCGCTGACTGATAAAACAACAGCGGGTCGACAATTTGATAGCGGGCGAAGGCGTCGACCAGCAGCCGTTCCTGATTGCTGGCGATAATCTCGATCGGCGGCTGATCGAGTTCGCGATTGCGCTTGTCGAGATATTGCACGCTCTCGATGATTGGCGTTTTAAACTTCAGGCCAGCCGTTGAGTACTGGTTGGTTGGTTCGCCAAACCTCAGCACAATCGCCGAACTCGTCTCTGGCACGACGAAGAATGCGCCTGACAAAACGATCAGTACAAAGGCTGCGGCGACCGCGATCAGCGCGAGGGGGGGATTGCGCATCATGGTTTCTCCGAACGCTGAAGCTGATTGAGCGGCAGGTAAGGCACAACGCCCGGCCCGGTTTTGTCTTCGATAATTATCTTGTTCATCGGCCCAAGAACTTTCTCGATGGTCTCGAGATACATCCGTTGCCGCGTCACGTCGGGTGACTTGGCGTACTCGGTAAGAATGGCGTCGAAGCGTTGGGCCTGACCGCGCGCTTCGGCGGTGACGCGCGAGGAATAGGCGGCCGCTTCCTCAAGAATCCGCTGCGCTTGTCCGCGCGCTTCAGGGACGACGCGGTTTTGATAGGCGCGAGACGTATTGATGTATTGCTCGCGGTCCTGCGCCGCCGCGATGACGTCAAGGAAGGCCGCATTGACCTCAGGCGTCGGCGGATCGGTCTTTTCGAGGTTGACGGCGACGATCTCAATGCCGGTGTTCTGGGCGTCGAGGGTCTGCTGCATGAGCGTGCGCGTTTCGTCCTGAACGACTGTCCGGCCTTCGGTCTGAACGAAATCGAGTTCATTGCGGCCGACAATTTCACGAATAGCCGCTTCAGCGATCGTCAGCAGCATCCGGTCCGGATTGTCGATCAGGAACGCGAACTGCGCTACTGGCGGCAGCCCGTTCACGCCGGGCGTCACGTCGCCCTTGATGCGCCATTGCACGGTCACGCCGATGTCGACGATGTTCTTGTCTTTCGTCAGCATCAGCCCTTCGCGCTGCTGGCCCGTCGGCGCGCGCGGAACCGTCGTGCTGCGGACAATCGTGACGCTGACCGTATCGACGTTCTGGATCGGCGATGGCGCGCGCCAGTGGAGACCCGGCGTTGTGATGCGGTCATATTTTCCGAAGGTCGTGACGATCC
>JBGTFV010000169.1:0-11380 GCA_041747095.1 Parvularculaceae bacterium | reverse complement strand
CTGAAGACGAAAGCCTTGGGGGTGAGTTGGGCGGATCGCCCGGAAATAATGGGAAAAGCGATAACCCGGCCTGCGACACGCCGCAACAGCTCTGAACATGGCGGCCCGTAGGCGAGCGGCGGCGCAGAACGGCGCTCTTGTTGCGCGCGCCGCCTTCGGCCATCTTGCCGCGGCGCAGCGAGGGAAATCGGCCGCCGGGCCGGTAGAAGGGGATGGTTGATATGGATCTGAAGACGGCAATCCGCACGATTCCCGATCATCCCAAGCCTGGCATCCAATTCCGGGACATCACAACGCTGCTCACTGACGCGCGCGCCTTTCGCCGAACGGTCGACGAAATGGTGCAGCCGCTCGCAGGAGCGAAAATTGATAAAGTCGCGGGCATTGAGGCCCGGGGCTTCATTCTGGGCGGCGCCATTGCGCACCAGTTGTCGGTCGGCTTCGTGCCGATCCGGAAAAAGGGCAAACTGCCCTACAAGACGATCGGCGAGAGCTATGAACTCGAGTATGGGGTCGACGAAGTAGAGATCCACATCGACGCCATCGCCAATGGAGAGCGCATCTTGCTCGTGGACGATCTGATTGCCACCGGCGGCACGGCGCTCGCGGCGATCCGGCTCGTCGAACGGGCGGGCGGCGAGGTCTCGCTCTGCTCGTTTGTCATCGACCTCCCCGAACTCGGCGGCGCCGACAAGCTGCGCGCCCTCGGTAAGAAAGTGTCTGCGCTGGTTGCGTTCGAAGGCCACTGACCGGTCATCCCGACCTCGAAAGGACGCGTCGTGACTCTATACATTTTGGGGCTTGCGCTATTTTTCGCGCCGCACGTTTTCACCTTCGCGGCGCGCGGGGCAAGAGACCGGCTGCGCGGCCGGCTGACGCCGAACGGGTATAAAGGGCTCTATTCGCTCGTCTCGCTGGCGGGATTTGTCCTCATCTACGCGGGCTGGCCGTCGGCGGACGCCAGTCAGGTTTACGCGCCGCCAGCATGGGGCCGGCACGTCACGCAGCTTTTCATGCTTTTGTCGCTGATCGTTCTGGCGTCGGGCTACCTGCCGAAGGGAAAGATCGCCGCCGCCGTGCAGCACCCGATGCTGGCGGCGGTCAAGCTTTGGGCGTTCGGGCATCTATTCTCGAACGGCGAGGTGCGCTCGCTGATCCTTTTCGGGGCGTTCCTCGCTTTCGCGGTGCTTGACCGGATCGCCGTCAAGCGTCGCGGCGAGAAGGGGCCCGCTGCCGGTCCGGTCTTCAACGACGCTTTCGCCGTGATAGCCGGCGTGGCCGCGTGGGCGGCGATTTATTTCTATTTGCATCCTTATATAGCAGGGGTGGCGCTCGCGGGCTGACCCGGGTTCGTTGGCCTATTCGAAGGAATTTTCCCATGTCGGCACAGTCGCAGACCAATCGCATGACGGCCGCGGCCATCAGGGCCCGCAAGGGCGGTGAGCCGATCGTTTGCCTGACGGCCTATGATGCGCCAACCGCGCGCCTCCTCGACCCGCATTGCGATCTTTTGCTGGTCGGCGATTCCGTAGGCATGGTCGTGCACGGGCTTCCGTCGACGGTCGGCGTCACGCTCGAGATGATGATCCTGCACGGGCAGGCGGTGATGCGCGGGGCGTCGAGCGCGCTCGTCGTCGTCGACATGCCGTTCGGCAGCTACGAGCAGTCGCCGGAGCAGGCGTTCGCCAATGCGGCGCGCGTACTCAAGGAAACCGGCGCACAGGCGATCAAACTGGAAAGCGGGCGCTACGCCGCCGAGACGATCAGATTCCTCGTCGATCGCGGCATTCCGGTCATGGGGCACGTCGGCTTGCGACCGCAGGCGGTGAACGTGACGGGCGGGTTCAAGGCGCAGGGCCGCACCACACAGGAGCGCGCAACCATACTGGGCGAGGCCGAAGCCGCTGTCGACGCAGGCGCATTCGCCATTGTCGTCGAGGGGGTCGCCGAAGACCTCGCGCGCGAGATCACGGCGAAAGTCGCCGCCCCGACCATCGGCATCGGCGCGTCAGCCGCCTGCGACGGGCAAATTCTGGTCACTCAGGATATGCTCGGCTTGTTCGACTGGACGCCGAAGTTCGTCAAGCGCTACGCCGATTTGCGCGCTGCGATCACCGGCGCTGCAGAAAAATACGCGACAGACGTGCGCTCGCGGCAGTTCCCGGAGGCGGCGCAGGTCTATCGCCTCGGAACAGTACCGCCGGCCAAGCCTTAATCGCGGCGCAGCGGGAGGACAGCGCGCCCTCGTTGCGGTGCGATTGAAACGCCGTTAGAAGCTCCAGCGAGCGGTCGTTGTTGACAAAAGCGCCGCTGCGGGCGGCTGGGCTGCGCGACCGACGATCAACCTTCTATATTCGCCGCTAAAGGCCCGAGCTCACGTGACAAACGACGACACCGCGTTCCGCGAAATCGAACAGGCCATCGCCGAAGACCGGCAGGCCGAATTTCTCCGCCGATACGGCGCCATCATGGTTGGCGCAGCCATTGCCGTCGTGCTGGCGGTCGCCGCCTTTCAGTTCTGGAAAAGCGCCCAGGCGCGCACGGCCGCCGAAGCCGCGTCAAGCTTGCGAGAAGCGCTCATTGAATTGGAAGCCGACGCCGGCAAGGGCGAGGCGGCCCTCGAGCGGCTGGCGACGATAGGCCCGTCCGGTTACGCCGCCATCGCGAAGCTTCGGCTGGCGGCCCTTCGCGCAAGCGACGGACGCACGGCGGAGGCGATGAAAGTCTATCGGGAGATATATTTGGACGGGAGCCTGCCGAACCAATTGCGCGACCTGACCCGCGTTCGCGCCGCCTATCTTGCGCTGCCCGAAGGTCGCGACGCGGTGGCGCGCGAGGTTGGGCCGCTGGCGACGGAGAAAACCCCGTTTGGCCATTACGCGCGCGAAGCCATGGCGATTGCCGCCCTTCGCGCCGGCGATCTGCAGACAGCGGAAACGATGTTTCTGGACGCGGCCCGCTCCGTTGACGCGCCCGAGGGCGTTCGACTGCGCAGCGCGGAATTCGCCGCCATCGCCAGCGCCGCAAAAAACGGCGTCTCGATCGATCTGCCTGAACCAGCTTCGACTTCCGCCCTCGACGCGTTTGTCGATCAACTGCAAAAATCCGGCGGCGATCTCGGGTCGCTGCTCGAAGCCGCGTCGCAACCCGATGCTCCGCCTGCTGAAGCGCCCGCCGAACAGGTACAAGATCAGGCACAAGAACAGGAAGTAGCGCCAGAATGACGATGAATTTCCGGTCGTTTCGCGCCGCCGTCTTGTTGTCGCTCGCGGGGATTGCGTTGATCGCCAGCGGATGCAGCTCCGGCCCCGGGAAAGCCGTGGGCGGGATTTTCGGCCGCAACAAGGACAAGACCGACGAAAACGCGCCGAAGGAAGAAGATCGCGTGTCGATCCTTGCGCTGGAAGAGCGCATCGAGGCCGATCCGCGCTTTGCCGGCACTCTGATTTCGCTGCCGCCTTCCTATCGCAATCTGTCGTGGACGCAGCCCGGCGGCGAAGCAGACCACACGCTGCACCATCTGAGCGGCGAGGGCAGCTTCGAGACGATCTGGCGCAAGGACCTGAAAGCCAAAACATCGCGCCGGGCGCGGCTGACGGCAACGCCCATCGCCGCCGATGGCCGCATCTATGTGCTCGATGCTGCGGGAAGGGTCTCTGCGCTTGATATGGCGACGGGCGATCGTCTCTGGCGCTCCGATCTCGCGCCGGAGTTCAAGAATAAGTTTCGTTTACGTCAGGCTTTTTCGCCGGCGACCGTTCCGGCGGAAATCGGCTTCGGCGGCGGCGTCGCCTACGAGAATGGCAAGGTCTATGTCACCTCGGGGTTCCGGTTTGTCGCGGCGATTGATGCTGAAACGGGCGAGGAGTTATGGCGCTTCGAGACAGAAGCGCCCGTCAGGACGCCGCCGACCGTCCATCGCGGCGTCGTCTATTTTGTGACGAATACGAATGAAATCATCGCATTGAATGGCGCGACCGGTACGAAGGACTGGAACTTCCAGTCGTTTGAGGAAACCGCGCGTATTCTCTCTTCGTCCGCCCCGGCAGCCGCCGGCGACCTGATTGTTGCGCCATTCTCTTCGGGCGAACTTGTTGCGTTCCTGGCCGATGGCGGCAGGCCTGTCTGGAACGACACCCTTTCGCGCAATACGACGCTGACGGCGCTCTCGACGCTGAACGATATTGCGGGCAGCCCCGTGATCGATCGGGGCCTTGTTTACGTTGTCAGCCATGCGGGCCGATTCGCTGCCGTCGATATCCGGTCGGGACAGCGCGTGTGGGAGCGCCCGGTCGCCAGTCTGCAGACGCCGTGGGTCGCTGGCGATTACATCTTCGTCGTGTCGGTCGACGGCGAGCTTGTGTGCCTGGCGCGCGAAGACGGAGCGGTCGTCTGGGTATCGCAGCTCCAGCGTTACGAAAAGCAAAAGAAGCGCAAGGGCAGAATTGCGTGGTCGGGACCGATTCTCGTTGGCGACCATCTGATCCTCGTTTCCTCCAGCGGACAGCTGGTGAAGGTATCGCCGCTCGACGGCGCCTTGATCGACAAGCGTAAGCTGTCCGCCGGTTCGTCGGTGTCGCCGATCATTGCGGACGAGAAGATCTTTGTACTGACGGATGACGGGAAGCTTTACGCTGTCCGCTGATCTGTCCGGCGCTGGCCCGCAGGGCCACGAAAGTTGACGATGGAACCCGATGAACCTTCCCTGCCGGCGTCGCGCGAGGCCCCGAAGCCGCTTGTGAAGGTGGCGATTGTCGGGCGTCCGAATGTCGGAAAGTCAACGCTGTTTAACAGGCTCGTGGGCAAGAAACTGGCGCTTGTTGACGACACGCCCGGCGTTACCCGCGACCGGCGGGAGGGCGAAGCCCGCCTTGCGGATCTGCGCTTCACCGCGATCGACACACCGGGCCTTGAAGAAGCGCCGGCCGCCGCCCTTGAGGGCCGCATGCGTCAGCAGACAGACAAAGCAGTCGAGGAGGCGGCCCTTTGCCTCTTCATGATCGACGCCCGCGCCGGCGTCACGCCTCTTGACCGGACATTCGCCGACATTCTGCGCGCCAGCGGCAAGCCGGTGATCATGGTAGCGAACAAGGCCGAAGGCGCCGTCGGCGAAGCCGGCGCTATGGAGGCGTGGGCCCTCGGGCTCGGCGAACCTCTTGTCGTCTCGGCAGAGCATGGCCTTGGCATGGGTGAATTGTTTGAGGCGCTGGAGCCGTTGATCGTCGCGGCAAGCGAGGCTGAGGCCTCAGACGAGGAAGACGATCAGGCATGGGACGATCCGTTGAAGCCCCTGCGCGTCGCCATCGTCGGCCGACCGAACGCCGGCAAATCGACGCTGGTCAATCGTCTGCTCGGCGAGGAACGCCTGTTGACCGGACCCGAAGCGGGCCTGACGCGCGATTCCATTTCGGTTGAATGGCGCTGGCGCAGCGAAACGCGCGAATGGCCTGTGAAGCTGTTCGATACGGCGGGCCTGCGAAAAAAGGCGCGCGTGCAGTCGAAGCTCGAAAAGCTTTCCGTCGCGGACGCGCTGCGCGCCATCCGCTTCGCAGAAGTTGTCGTGTTGCTGATCGACGTTGCCTCGCCGTTTGAAAAGCAGGATCTGCAGATTGCCGATCTCGTCATTCGCGAAGGGCGCGCGCTTGTGATCGCGGTCAACAAATGGGATCTCGCGGACGACAAGAATGCGGCCTCGAAGGAAATCCGCGAAAAGGTCGAGCGGCTGTTGCCGCAGGCCCCCGGCGCGCCGATTGTGTTCCTGTCGGCCGCTACGGGACGCGGCGTTGAAAAGCTGATGCCGGCGGTCACCAAGGTTTATATTGACTGGAACGCTCGCGTGAAAACGCCGGATCTCAACGTCTGGCTGCGCAGCGCCGTCGAGCGCCATCCCCCGCCGGCGGTATCCGGCCAGCGCATAAAGCTGCGCTACATCGCGCAGATCAAGACGCGCCCGCCGACGTTTCTGGCCAAATGCACGCGCGCCGAAGACGTGCCCGCCGCCTACCGCCGGTATCTCGTCAACGGCATCCGGGAAGCGTTCGACATTCAAGGCGTGCCGGTGCGGCTTATCCTGGATAAGCCGGAAAATCCGTTTGCAGATGATTAGGGTGGAGTCGACCCGCGCGGCGCTTCACGCCTCGTTCTGTTTTAGCCAGTCTCTCAGCACGAACCGCTCAGCAATGCCCTGATAGGCTGGGGACGCCAGTTGCAGGATGAGCGGCGTTACAGCGTCAGGAGCAGGCAGCAGCGATTGATCTTCGCCCGGCATCGCGAGGCGGCGCATGGCGGTCGCCGTTGCGCCGGGGTCGACTATGGCGATTCTGATCGCAGTTGCTTTTACTTCCTCGGCGTAGGTTGCAACGAGCATTTCCAGAGCGGCTTTTGACGCCGCATAAGGACCCCAGAAGGCGCGGGCTTTCTCGCCGCCGACGCGCGAAGTGAGAAAAATCGCCCGTGCGCCCCCGCGATCGGCGGGGCTCGCTCGCAACAGCGGATCGAGCGTCTTGATCAGCCGCCAGTTGGCGGAGACGTTGACGTCAAAGACCCGCTGCCAGAGAGCAGGGGATATATCCGTAATCGGACCGAGATCGCCCAATACGGCGGCGTTGCCGACGAGAACGTCAATGCTGCGGAACCGGGCGGCAAGCGCGGGCCCGAGCTGGTCGACGAGCGCGAAATCGGCAAGGTCCGCAGTGATCAGAGAGGCTGATCCGCCCGCCCGGCGGATATCGTCGTCAAGTTCCTCAAGGCCGCCGACGGTGCGCGCCAGAGCGATGACGTGAGCCCCCGCTTTGGCGAGGCTGAACGCGATGGCCCGGCCGATCCCGCGTGAGGCGCCGGTAACGAGCGCTGTTTTTCCCAAAAGATCGACGGCGCCCGCTGAAGATGATGCATTATTGGCTGACATGACGGTCCGGTGGGCCTGTGCGCTGCTTGAACGAGAATGGCGCCGCCGATGGCGGGCGACGCCGGCTCTCCATCTAGGCTGCGAGGGCGAGATCGACAACCCCGAGGCGTCCCGGTCGCAGTTCCAGCCGTTCGGGCCGGCCGTACAGGCAAGGATTGCTCAGAACCAGCCAAGCTTGTCGGCGGTTTGGGAGATCATCCGCCCTATGATGATGCCGGAAACGAGATAGACAAAAACAGCGTGCCAGCTGGTAAGGCGTTTGCGGATCGTTCTTTGTTCCATGGTCCTCTCCTTTTGCAGAAATGCTCAGCTCGATGCGTGGCGTTGGCGACAAAACGCTTGAGGCATTAGTAATCAGAAAACGGCATAGTTTCCGACCATCCGGGCGAGCGTCTGGCCGAACACGAAGCAGCCGACGCAAATCAGCCCGAAGACAAGAGCGGGCAGGTCGCTTTTTCCACTTTCCTTCATGCGGTTTCTCCCTGATCGTTGAAGATCTGTTCAATCGGCATGCCGAATAACCGGCCGATACGGAACGCAAGCGGCAGCGAAGGGTCGTAACGTCCGGTCTCGATCGCGTTGACAGTCTGGCGCGACACGCCAAGCTCGCGCGCGAGATCGGCTTGGCTCCATTTTTTCTCCGCGCGTAAAGTAGCAAGATGGTTGTTCACGTTGATCTGGAGGCAGCGATGAACCACGACACGCACACGACGCCCAATGATACGAAAGTCAAATGAATGGTCGCCGGTTCGGGAAGATCGAAGAAGTAGATCAGCGCTGAATAGACAGCCAGACCATTGACTATGACGAGCCCTGAGATCGCGAGGCTCGCGACCAGAAGGCGGCGCAGCATTTCATCCGAGCGCAGATAATAGATGACGCTCTCATAGATGACGAACGCCACATAGGCGAGAAGGACGGCCGTAAGGATTGCCTTGCCCGTGGCGTCGTAGGATGGAATGTCGCTTTCCGCGTAGCCTACATACATCCCAAGAAAAAACGACGGGACGCCAAGCCGCCATAACATCCGCCGGAAAGCGGGGCTTGAGACGTCGCCGCCCAGTAGAATGTACCACCACCGTTCCATCGTTTGCTCTCCGTGGTCCGCGAGCGCCCTTTCAGGCGGGACAAGCATCCTTTACATGCCTCACTCGGGGATGTCAAGGGTCCTTTACCTGCCGAACGCGACAAACGCCGGATCTCTCAATCGTCAGGAAGGGGAATATGCTCAGTTTCGCCGGGCGGCAGAGCGAATAGTCCAGCAGGAAAGCCAAGGCGGGCGGCCTCCCGCCAGGACTGCTTGGCCTCATCAATGCGCGCTTGCGACGTCGAGACGAGGTTCCACCAGATGATGCGGCGACCGAGGTTTGCGCCGCCCAGGAGCATCGCGCGCAAGGGCGCAGTTGCCTTGATGGTCGGGATCATCCCAGGGCAGAGTACCGCCATCTGGCCGCGTTTGAAGGGCGCGCCGCCAATTGCGATCTCTCCCTCAAGGATATAGATCGCGCGTTCTTCGTGATCATCCGGCATCGGAATGATCGCGCCAGCGTCAGCCTCGACGCCTGCGTAAAACATGTCGGAAAAGGTTTTCACCGGTGCGGTCGTCCCAAAGGCGCGGCCGGCGATGAGGCGCAGCAGCGCGCCGTTCCCCTCCAAGAGCGGCAGGCTCGATCGCGGATGATGATGAAACGCGGGATCGGTTTCGGCGAACGCCTCGGGAAGCGCGATCCAGCTTTGGATGCCGTGCATGCGCTGCCCCGTCCGTCGCGGCGCATCGTCGGTGCGTTCGGAATGAACAATTCCGCGACCGGCCGTCATCCAGTTGACGTCGCCCGGCCGGATGATCTGGTCCGAGCCGAGATTGTCGCGGTGACGCAGTTCGCCCTCAAACAGATAGGTGATGGTTGCAAGGCCGATATGCGGATGGGGGCGGACGTCGATGCCAGTACCAGGCGAAAAGTCTGCCGGGCCCATCTCGTCGAAGAAGATGAAGGGGCCAACCATGCGGCGCTTGGCGTAAGGCAACACGCGGCCGACGGTAAAGCTGCCGAGGTCGCGGCGGCGAGGCTCGATGACGATCTCGACGCCGTCGCAAGGCGATTCCTCGGCCATGCCTGCGTCGTCATGTTGTTTATTCTCGGTGGACATGGCTCCTCCTTGGCGCTGGTTTTCCGGCCCCAAGAATGGTTCCTTTGCGCGCCGGCCTCAAGCGCCGAGGACGATTCTTTTCGTCAGCTCACGGATGTCTTCCTCGGCGGTCGCGAGCGCGGTATCTCCCTCCGGCCCCATGCCCATGAACAGTTTCAGACCCTCCTCAAGGCTGAAGATCTGCAACACGACCTGACGCGCGCGGCGGTCGTCTAGAGAGGGATTGGCGGCCCGCACGAGCAGATAGATGAATCGCCCGATTGGCCGGTAGAGTTCACGGATGAGTTCGAGAGCTTTTTCATCGCTGCCCGCATATCCCCAAATCTGATAGAAGAGCCGGTGCGACTGACGCCCGTTAGAAACGTAAAAAACGACCACGTTCAGCAGGATATCAAGCGGCGAGTCGCGATCCGCTTCGAATTGCTCAAGGTGCGCTTCAACGTAATCAGCAAGCGCTTCCTTGAGCATTGCTTCAAGCAGCGCGCGTTTGCTTGGGAAATAATAGCTGATGTTGCCGACCGCGACGCCTGTCTCGTCGGCGACCTTGCGCAGCGACAACCCGGCATGGCCGTCGCGCACGAACACGGCGTTCGCGGCCTGCAGGATGTCGCGAAGCGTTCGCGCGCCCTTGGCCGAGCGCGCCGCACTGAGCGACACGGTTGGCCGTATGGCGCGCAGTTCCGTCAAATAGCCATGGATAGTCGCGATGGCGCTTTCTTTCGAAGCCGGCCCCCGCACCGATGCGCCCGACGCGCTGCGAGCGTCCGGCGTGCCAATAGTGGCCGCATGGGCAGTTTGTCTTTCCGTCACGTACGCCCCCGCGCTTAACTTGACAAAAAAGTTACATAAATTCGCTTGACCTGAATAGGACGCGCGACTAAATCACACCCAGATTTTAGGGCGCGTGATCAAAAAGCAGCACGCTTTGTTGCGTACATATTGAGAGATCGACTTTCTACAAGCACGGAAACTCCCACATTATCAACAACTTGTAGATCTCACTGGTGCGGCGCGTCTCCCCCATGGCCGCATCGAGAGGGATGGCCGCGACGGTTTACCGTCGCGGCCGTTCTCGTTATCGGGCGCCTTCCAGCGTAGCGGCGCTAAAGGCTCTCTCTCCCGCGTTTGGATCGTTGGGTCCAAGCCACCCCGCGAGGTGCTCCAGCGCCCGCCTCGATAGCTGGCGCTTGCGTTCGCGGCCTCGCTCTTTGCCGCGGATGCGCCGTCCGTCGATCGCCGCCGGCGCTTCGATCTCTGGAAACAGCCCGAAATTGACGTTCATTGGCTGGAAAGACGACGGCGCGCTGCGCGCTGTTTCGCCTCCATCATGCAATATGTGCCCGCTAGTAATGTGGGCCAGCAATGCGCCAAGCGCGGTTGTTGGCGGCGGCGGAGAAGCGTCGCCCAGTCCTGCGTCAGCCGCCGCAAATCGGCCGGCCAGAAGTCCGATCGCCGCGCTCTCAAGATAACCTTCCACGCCCGTGATCTGGCCGGCAAAGCGCAAATGCGGGCGCTGTTTCAGCCGCAGCGCGCCATCCAGCAGGCGCGGCGAATTCAGGAACGTGTTGCGGTGTATGCCGCCAAGGCGCGCGAACTCCGCATTCTCAAGCCCCGGTATAAGCCGGAAGACCTCTGTCTGCGCGCCGTATTTCAGCTTCGTCTGGAAGCCGACCATATTATAAAGCGTGCCGAGGGCGTTATCCTGACGCAGTTGTACGACGGCGTGCGGTCGGCGCCCGGTGCGCGGATCGGTCAGCCCGACCGGCTTCATCGGGCCGAAGCGGAGAGTCTCGCGCCCGCGCGCAGCCATCACCTCAATGGGAAGACACGCCTCGAAATAGGGCGTCGATTTCTCCCACTCGCGAAATTCGGTTTTCTCGCCCGCGATAACCGCGTCGATGAAACGATTGTAGGTCGTCTCATCAAGCGGACAGTTGATATAATCCGCCCCGTCGCCGCCCGGGCCCTTCTTGTCATACCGCGACTGGAACCAGGCCTGTTCGAAATCGATGCTGTCGCGATGGACGATCGGGGCGATGGCGTCGAAAAACGCGAGAGCTTCCTCGCCGGTCGCCTCGCGGATGGCGGTTGCAAGCGGGGCGGCGGTAAGCGGGCCCGTTGATATGATGACGTTGCCCCAGTCCTCCGGGGGCAGACCGGCAACTTCCCCAGCGCGAAACTCGATATTGGGATGGATCGACAAGGCCTTGGTCACGGCTTCGGCGAACGCATCGCGGTCAACGGCCAGCGCCCCGCCTGCCGGAACCTGATGGCCGTCCGCGCAGCGCATGATCAGCGACCCTGCGCGGCGCATTTCTTCATGCA
>JBGTFV010000168.1:0-3654 GCA_041747095.1 Parvularculaceae bacterium | reverse complement strand
GCCGCCGACGGTCGCCGACCAATTGTCGCGCAATTTCGCCCGCCGCGCCGCCCGCGCCGACGCCTCCGCCGATGCGCTTTATGATCTCAGGGTCGAGGCGACGGAGCAGTCCGAGCGTCTCGCCGTACAAATCGACGCCTCGGTGACGCGTTTCAATTACAGGCTCGTGGGCAAATACACGCTGACCAACCGCCAGACGGGCGAGAACCTGCGCGGCGAGGCGCGGTCAATCGCCTCGTTCAACATCGTCAGCTCGCAATATTCGACGCTGTTCGCCGAGAACACCGCGCGCGAGAAAGCCGCGCGCGATCTCGTTGAAGACATCGAGCGCGACATACTCCTCAAGCTGGCCGAAAAGGACGACAAGGCAACGCGCGCCGCCGGGAAGGCCTCGGGGGCGGGCCGTTAATGGTCGCGCTGAAGGGCCGTGCAATCGACGGTTTTGTTAAAAGACGCGACCCGAAAATTGCTGCGGTATTGATCTACGGTCCCGATCAGGGGCTCGTTCGCGAACGCTCCGATCTTATTGCCCTGCAAGTGACGCCGGATCTGAAAGACGCCTTCAACGTCACCTCTCTCAACGATGCGGATCTGAAGGGTGACGGAGCAAGACTAGCCGACGAGGCCGCGGCGCAGTCGCTGATGGGCGGCGACCGCGTCGTCAGGGTGCGGATGACGAGCGAAGCCATCGCGGGTCCGGCGATCTTCAACCTGATCGACGCGCTTGATAGCGGTCATCTCAAGCCTGCCGCGTTCGTTATCGTCGAGGCGGGCGATATCAAGGCCAAGGAGTCCGCGATTGCCCGTCGCTTTTCGAAGTCGCCGAACTGCGCAACCCTGCCCTGCTACGAAGACAACGTCCGCGACATCCGCGCGCTCGCCATGGAAATGGCGCGTGCGGAAGGGCTCACCTTCGACGACGACGCGCTGACGCTTCTGGCTGCAACGCTGGGCGAAGATCGGGGCGTGACCCGCTCGGAAATCGCCAAGCTGATCACCTTTTGCGGGCCATCGGCGTTGCGGTCGGGGCCGGCGCGAATAACTCTGGCGGATGTGCGCGCCAACATCGCCGACGGAGTCGGCGAGGCGCTGGATGACGCCGTGGCGGCGGCGGCCGATGGCGACATGGCGAAGCTGTCGCGCGCGCTCTATCAGTCGGCGGTCGCGGGCGCCGCTCCTGTAACGCTGCTGCGGGCCCTGACGCGACAGGTGAACCGCCTCGCCGAGGCGCAGGCAAACGTGGCGGCTGGAAAATCATCCGAGGAAGCGATGAAGTCCCTGCGTCCGCCGGTGTTCTTCATGGAAGAAAACGCGTTTGCGGCGCGCCTCAGGAACTGGTCGCCGGCGATGCTGGACCGCGCGCTCGACCTTCTCATTGAGGCGGAATTCAGCGTCAAGACGACCGGCCTTCCCGCCTGGACGATGGCCGAGCGAGCGGCGTTGAGCATTGCGGGCATCGCACGGCGCGGGCGCAGCGCAGCCCCATGATTGGCGTGCGAATGTCTGCGCCGCGCTGATTACACACAGGCGCCGCCACGCTAAACTCCTGCTCAATATATGGAGGGATGTCATGGGCGGAATATTTTCTACCATCGTGATGCATAAGCCTGCGGGCGCGGGCAGATGGCGGCTGCTGGCCACGCTGGCGGCCTCACTGTTTGCGTTCACCGCGTTCACCGCGTCCGTCGCCGCCGAGACCATCGCAATCGTTGGCGGGCGGATCATTGACGGCAAAGGCGGCGCGCCTATCGTTGACGGCGTCGTGCTCATCGAAGACGATCGCATCAAGGCCGTAGGGCGTGAGGGCGAAATCGCCATCCCGAAACGGGCGCGCGTGGTCGACGCCAACGGCATGACGGTTATGCCGGGGCTGATCGACGTTCACGTTCACTTCGACATTCTTGGCCATGCCGACTACGACCACTGGTTCGGAACCTATGAAGACCGCATGCGGACGGATATCCTGCCGGCGGCCGCGCGCGCCATGTTGCGGGCGGGCGTCACCTCGGTTCGCGACCTCGGCTCGGACGTCGACAACATTTTCTGGCTGCGCGAAGAGGTCAATTCGGGCCGCATTCCCGGACCGCGCACCTTCATCGCCGGGCCGTTCCTGCGCAAGTCGACCACGGCGTTCGTCTCCGGAACGTATGTCGACACCTGGGTGGTCGACGGCGCAGAGGACGCGCGCGCAAAAGTGCGGGCGCTTAAGGACATGGGCGTCGACGTTATCAAGACGCAGGACGAAGCGCTGACGCGTGACGAACTTGCAGCCATTTATGACGAGGCCCACAGCCTCGGTCTGCGCGTCGCGTCCCACATCTATGCCGCCGAAGCAGTGCGCATCGCGTTGGAGGCCGGGCTCGGCGAATACGACACGATTGAGCATATCGGCATCGACGAAACGCTCGCCTATGACGCCGATATCGTTCGCATGATCGTTGATAACAAGGTGGCGATGGCCCCGACCATTATTGCGCTCGAAGGGCTCGGCATGATCATCGAGAACCCGGAGCTGACGGACGATCCGCGCTGGCGGCGAGACGTTCCGGGCGATCTCTATACAGATATTCGCCGGTCCTATCGGGAGGCCGATCTGTCGCAGCATCCGATCTATAAACGCGCTGTAGCTGACAAAGCGGGGCGGTTTTCAAAACTGAAAGACTTAAAAGAGAAAGGTGCGATCTTCGCCATTTCCAGCGATTCAGGCACGCGCGGCAACCCGCATCATAACGCCATGTGGCGCGAGATGACGCTGACCCATGAAGTTACAGGGATGTCTCCCATGGAAGTCATTGTCGCGGCCACATTCCTCAACGCAAAAATTCTTGGTGCGGACGATAAGATCGGTACGCTCGAACCCGGAAAATACGCTGACATTCTTGTTATCGATGGCGATCCGCTCGCCGACCTTTCCGATATGCGCCGCATACGTCATATATTCAGGGGCGGCAAACTTGTGGATTAAACGCCCGTTCCCATCAGGCGCCGACATACATCATCGAGCTGGTCGAGATTGCGATAGCGGATGGTGACGGCGCCCGCGCCCTTCGGCGTATGGGCGATTTCAACCTCAAGCCCGAGGGCGGCGGCTAGATCGGCTTCGAGCGCGCGGGTGTCGGCGTCTTTCTTTCCGGCGGGCGGCGGCGTCATGACCGGCTTGCGCAGAATATTCGGGTCGCCGCGTCGCGCCTTGTTGCGCGCCTCGATTGTCGCCTTGACGAACTTTTCCGTCTCGCGCACCGACAGGCGGTTTTTCACCACGAGATCAATGGCTAGGTCAGCCTCGTCGAGCGGCAGAAGCGCGCGGGCGTGCCCCGCCGTGATGACGCCATTGCGTAGCGCCTCGCGGGTCTTTGGCGGCAGGTCGACGAGGCGCATGGTGTTGGCGACGTGGCTGCGCGACTTGCCGACGGCGCTTGCGATCTCTTCCTGCGTGCGGCCATAGGCGTTCGCAAGGCGCGCGTAGGCCTCGGCCTCCTCCATGGAGTTCAGATCGACGCGCTGCACGTTCTCGATCAGCGCAATCTCGGCGGTTTCCGTGTCCGTCAGCTCGCGGATGATAACCGGAACGGCGTGGAGCTGCGCCAGTTGGGCCGCCCGCCAGCGCCGCTCGCCCGCAACGATCTCATAGTCGTCCGGCGCGCCTGTCGGGCG
>JBGTFV010000167.1:0-3822 GCA_041747095.1 Parvularculaceae bacterium | reverse complement strand
TCGTCGGCGCTGCAGGCGGCGCTGACCGCATCGAGCGATGAATTAAAGCCGGCTGAGACTGCACCCCAGCCAAAAATTGTTCCAGTTGCGGCGGGAACAACGGAATCGAGCACGAGCGCGCGCACGCCTTCGGCGTCCACCTCAGCGACCGCCTGCGCGAGTTGCGTGCCGTAGGAAACGCCAAATACGGACCATTGCTCAAGCCCGAGCGCGCGCCGGATGTCGCGCACGTCGAGGGCGTTGTGCCAGGTGGAATAGGCGTCGACGGCGACGCCCGCCGCGCGCGCTTCAGCGAGGCACTCGCGCACGCGCTGGTGGTAGAATTCAACGCCGTCGGGCGCAACCGGCACCCCATATCGCCATGAATCGCCAATGCCTCGGCACAGCGCCGCTTCGGAATAGCCGACGCCGCGCTGATCGAAATAGATGAGGTCGGCGACGGCGCGGAAGCTCGCGGCTTGGGGTTCCGCCAGGTAAGCAACGCGCTCGGCGTACACGCCCGGGCCACCCGGGCCGCCGTCAAGGCGTACGACCGTTCCGCCCGGCGGGTTCGTCGCGGTTGAGGGGATTTTCATCACCGACAGGCGGATGAGGCGGCTATCCGGATCGGTGCGGTCCTCCGGGACCATGACGTAGCCACAGATGACAGTGCTGCGGTCAAATTTGAACGGATTGGGAAACGGGCAGACATTTTCGACAAATTTCGGGTCAAAGGATTGCCAGCGCGGGGCAATCTGGTCCGTCGGCTGTTCCGTGGTTGACGCTGTTTGAGCAACGTCTTCCGGCATGGGGGTGGCTGGCGGTGCGTCCTGAGCGGCGGAGGCGGATTGCGCGATACTGAGGAACAGGAACGCCGCTGTGACCGTTATCCGCCGGAAGACGCTGCACAGCCATGAATCGCCCAACGGGCCGCCTTCATCGTGTAAAGTAGACATTCGCTCCCCCTTACGAAATGCTACGCCCAAATCTTCGTATTCTCGCGATGCAAATTACCACCGTTAGAGTAATCGATCTCTTTGCCGTTTGTGTGACATTTTTAATTACAGACGCCTGTCAACATTCCTGAGTGCTTCGCATTCATTCCGGCGCATCGCCGCGTGGCGACTGTGGTGGAGAGGGGTTTACGATCCTGTTCGGCAACATGAAGTCCGCTGCGTCGCGCGGTCCGCCGCCGATGGCGTTCGCTTTCAGCCTGTTCTGGCTCGCGATGACTTTGCCGGCGGCCGTCTTCGCTTGGCGCGAGACGCAGCTTTGACGGGCGTTCGGATCACGCGCCGTGCGAAGCTGCGCTTTCCCGCTCTTCGGCGGCGTGATGCCGGCTCTTCGCCATGCCCCACAGAAGAGCGAATCCAGCGAGCCCTGAAGCGATGGAGCCGATGAGAACGCCAAGGCGCACCTCGTTCATGCGCTCGGCGCTGTCGAAAGCCAGCGAGCCAATGAAAAGGCTCATGGTGAAGCCGATGCCGGTCAGGCATCCAACGCCGATGAGAGAGCGCCAATTGGTCCCCACAGGCATACTCGCCGCCCCTATGGCGAGCGCGAGGGCGGCCATGGCGACGACGCCAACCGGTTTGCCGATCAACAGACCGAGCGCGACGCCGAGCGGCACGGAGGCCGTCAGCGCATCGGCCGACATGCCCGCAAAGGAAACCCCGGCATTGGCGAAAGCGAATATGGGCAAGACAAGAAACGCGACCCACGGGTGGAGATCGTGCTCAAGCGTCTCCAGCGGGGAGGGGTCGTCTTTCTCGCGCCCGTCGATCGGGATCATCAGCCCCGTGACGACCCCGGCCAGCGTGGCGTGCACGCCCGATTTGAGGACGCACACCCAGATGAACGTACCGATCAGGACGTAAGGGATGATCTTCGTGATGCGCGCCCGGTTGAGGGCGAAGAGCCCGGCGACTCCGACCAGGGCGAGACCGAGCGCCTCGACCGACAGATTCGCGGTGTAGAAGATCGCGATGATGACGATGGCGCTGAGGTCGTCGATGATGGCGATCGCCAGCAGCAGGATCTTCCAGCTGGCGGGGGCGCGGGGGCCCAGCAGCGACAGGACGCCCAGCGCAAAGGCGATGTCCGTCGCTGCGGGGATGGCCCAACCCTTGATCGCCGTCGGATCGCCCCAGTTGAGCCCCGCATAGATCAGCGCGGGGGCGGCCACCCCGCCCACGGCGGCGAACAGGGGCAGCGTCGCCTGTGCGCGCGTCGACAACTCCCCGCGCATCACCTCGCGCTTTATCTCAAGGCCGATCAGGAAAAAGAACGAGGCCATGACGCCGTCGTTGATCCAGAGGAGAAGCGGCTTGTCGATGTCGAAATCGCCAATCGCGATCACCATCCGCGTCGTCAGAAGCATGTCATAGAGCGCGCTGAGGCCGGGCGCATTGCTCGCGATCAGGGCCAGCGCCGCCGCGGCCATCAGCACGAGCCCGGCGGACGATTGCAGTTTCAGGAACTGCTCGATTCGGTTGATGACGGCGTCAACCATCGCGCGCCCCCTCTTTGTTCAACTGCGACAGGTTACCTACGAACGGGCCGCCCTGCGGCTGCGGCGCGCTTGTTGTCGTGCACCGACGCCTGCATTGCAACCGCCGAATGCAAGCTGGCGCTTGGCGGCCTCAGCGGCGCATCATCGCAGAAAGGCGCAAATTACGCTCGACGATGTCTGCTCGCTGGGGCATCCTCGCGATGACAAGGATCCGGGGGCGGGCGGATGAATATTCCAGCAGAAGCGATTTTCTCGCTCGGGAACGCGACGGCGCTTGTCGGCTGGATCATCCTGATCTTTCTGCCGCGCCGGTTTGCGCCGCTCATGTGGCTGCCAAAATTCATCATCCCGGCGCTGCTGTCATTCGGCTATGCGGGATTGATGCTGACGCAGTTCTTCCGCGTCGAGGGCGGCGGCTTCGGTTCGATCGCCGAGGTGCGGGCGCTCTTTGCGGTCGATGAAGTGCTCGTCGCGGGCTGGCTGCATTATCTCGCCTTCGATCTGTTCGTCGGCGCGTGGATTGCAGCGCGTGCGGACGAAGCGGGCATTCCGCGCCTCATTCAGGCGGTGTTCCTGCTGGCGACGTTCATGTTCGGCCCGCTTGGGCTTTTGCTGTTCCTTTTGACGCGGGCGGCGCTGGCCCCCTTGTCGCGCCGATGACCGCTCTTGACCCGACGACGCGCGCATGGGCTGCGACGGCGGCCTTTATGCTGGCGCTGACGGCTGCTTTGGCGCCCGCCTGGCTCCTGGACGAGCGCACGCTGTGGGAGGTCAGCGTCTGGACAAAGCCGGTGAAATTCTCGCTGTCGCTGTTCATTCATTTCGCCACGCTGGCGATGCTGGCGCAGCTTCTCGAGCCGCGCCGGCGTACCGGCCCGGCGATGCGCGTCGTCGTCTGGCTTTCGGTCGCCGCCGCGCTCTTCGAGATCGTCTATATCGCCGCGCAGGCCGCGCGAGGACGGCATTCGCATTTCAATCTCGATACGGCCTTCGAAGCGGGAATGTATTACGCGATGGGCGCTGGCGCGCTTTTGCTTGTTGTCGCGCCGTTCGCGCTCGGCCTTGCGCTGTTGCGCCAGAGGGACGGCGATCGCAGCGGACTGCGAACCGGCGCCGTGCTCGGACTGATGCTCGCTCCGCCGCTGACGCTCATCGTCGCCGGATATATGTCTGGCGTCGCCTACAGCCACTGGATCGGCCCGTCGACGAGCGATGCGGGCGGCGCGCCCCTGTTCGGCTGGTCGCGCGATGTCGGCGATTTAAGGCCCGCCCATTTCGCGGCGACGCACCTCATGCAGGCCTTGCCGGTTTTCGGCTGGATCGCCGATCGC
>JBGTFV010000166.1:0-1670 GCA_041747095.1 Parvularculaceae bacterium | reverse complement strand
CGATGCCGCCGCCCGCCGCCCCAATAGCAATCCATGGCAGCCAGGCGCGCAGGAGCCGCCAGTCGACCTTGCCTGACTGTTGGTGCGTCATCAGGGAACGGATCGATGTGACGACGATGACGGCGAGCGATGTGCCAATAGCCGTCTTCAGGCTCGTCTCGTCGGCGTATCCGGCGGCGCGGAAGACGGCGTAAAGGGCCGGCACGGTGACGATGCCCCCGCCGATGCCGAACAATCCGCCGAGAAATCCGGCGCCCGCGCCCGCCGCCAGAACCGCTAGCGCGAGCAGATAGGGGAATTCAGCCATCTGATCAATCAGACAAGTTCAGGCGTTTGCGTGAGCCCGCGTAAAGCTCCAAGCGCAGCAGCGAGCCTCTCGGCTCCGGCGTTCGCGCCGCCTTCCGACAATGTCCGCCGCCAATGCCGCGCGCCGGGCCGTCCCTGAAAAAGGCCCAGCATGTGCCGCGTGATCCGGTGGGAAGGCGCCCCGTCAACCGCCATCCGGTCGACATACTCAATCATGGAGCGCGCGGCGTCGGCGGGGTCGCTGCAAACCGGCGCATCGCCGAATATGCGCGCATCGACGCCCGCCAGAAGGAATGGATCGTGATACGCCGCCCGGCCCAGCATGACGCCATCGAAATCATTGAGCAGATCCACCGCCTGATTGAGGTCCGCGACGCCGCCGTTGAGTACAATCGTCAAATCGGGGCGCGCGCGCTTCAGTTTTCTGACCAGATCATAGTCGAGCGGGGGAACCTCTCGGTTCTCTTTCGGGCTGAGGCCATTGAGCCAGGCCTTGCGCGCATGGACGATAAAGGTCCGGCAGCCAGCGCTTGCAACCGTTTCAACGAGCGCGAAAAGGCTTTCCGCCGGGTCCTGATCATCGACGCCGAGACGGCATTTGACCGTGACCGGGATAGAAGTAGCCGCAATCATCGCAGCGACGGAATCCGCGACGACCTCAGGCGTTTTCATCAGGCAGGCCCCGAATGCGCCGGACTGCACCCGGTCTGACGGGCAGCCGACGTTGAGATTGATCTCGTCATAGCCAAAGGCCTCGCCGAGGCGCGCGGCCTGCGCCAGCTTTGCCGGCTCCGAGCCGCCCAGTTGAAGCGCGAGGGGGCGTTCAACGTCGCTGAAGGCGAGTAGGCGCCCGGCGTCGCCGCGCAGCAATGCATCCGCCGTCACCATCTCCGTGTAGAGGCGGGCGCGTTTCGTCATGGTGCGGTGAAAATACCGGCAATGACGATCGGTCCAGTCCATCATCGGCGCGACGCAGAACCGCCATGCCGAGCGCTGCCGCCGGGTCGTCGAGATCTGGTTTTCGTTAGCAGCGATTATCATGGGTTCGTTGTTCGCGGCGCCGGAAAAGGGCGGCGACCTGCCTACTCCACGGTTACGGATTTGGCGAGATTGCGCGGCTGGTCGACGTCTGTACCTTTTGTCGTCGCCGTGAAATAGGCCAACAACTGGATCGGCGCGGCGTAGACAATGGGCGAAAGCAGCGGATGGGTCGCTGGCGCCTCGATGGCGAAGGCGACGCCGTCGCCCGCCCGCGCGATGCCTTCGGCGTCGGAGATCAGGATGGCGCGCCCGTCGCGGGCGCAGACTTCATGCATGTTCGAGATGGTCTTCTCGAAATGCCGGTCGCTTGGCGCGATGACGAT
>JBGTFV010000165.1:0-1874 GCA_041747095.1 Parvularculaceae bacterium | reverse complement strand
ATCGCGTCGAGCGCATCGGTTTCGGTATCGACAGCGACGACGCCCGCTTCGCGCGCGGCGGCGATGTAGGCTTCCAGTTGGACCGCTTCCCAGATCGTCTCATAACCGCTCGCCGCGGCCGGGGTAGCGGGCGCCAGGTTGGAGGCGGACCGCCCCGACGCGCGCCCATCCGCGATACCGGGATTGCCCTGTTTGTCAGCCGCAAGGCGCCGTCCGAGCGTTGCGAACTCCATCTCGCCAAGAAACGCGGCAAGCCGCGGGGCGTCGATGGGCCGCATGCGGAGCGAATCGATCGGCTCCGGCAAAGGCGCGTCGTCTTTCAGTTTAACAAGGCGCTTCGAGACGCGCGCCGCCTCCGCATGGGCGATGAGATTTTCGCGGCGTTTTGCCTGTGGAATTTCCTCTGCGCGTTCGAGCAGCGTCTCGACGTCGCCGAACGCCTCAATCAATTGAGCGGCGGTCTTGACGCCGATGCCCGGCACGCCCGGCACATTATCGACGCTGTCGCCGGCAAGCGCCTGCACATCGACGACCTTGTCCGGCGGCACGCCAAATTTCTCGAACACTTCCGCTGGGCCAATGCGGCGGTTCTTCATCGGGTCAAACATCGACACGCGATCGCTAATGAGCTGCATCAGGTCCTTGTCCGATGAAATGATCACGCATTCCCCGCCCACGCGCTCGGCGGCGCGCGCATAGCTTGCGATGATATCGTCAGCTTCAAGACCATCGACCTCGATGCAGGGCGCGCCGAAAGCGCGCGTCGCCTCGCGTACGAGGGCGAATTGCGGCACAAGATCTTCCGGCGGCGGCGGCCGATTTGCCTTGTATTCGGGATAGATCTCATTGCGGAACGTGATGGCCGAGTGATCGAATATGACGGCGAAATGCGTCGGATCATGTTCATCTGTCATGTCGGCGTAGAGCTTATAGAGGATGTTGCAAAAGCCGGAAACGGCGCCGACGGGCATCCCGTCCGACTTGCGCGTCAAGGGCGGCAGCGCGTGATACGCCCGGAAAATATACGCCGAACCATCGACGAGATAGAGCCGCATCGCGCGCTCGGACGAAGACCCTTCGTATGAGGGCTCAATGGAGGACTGGGGCATGCCGCTATCGTCAGCTTCGGTCATCGATCGCCATCGGGGTTCGCGCCCGCGCCGGGCGGCGGCGCGAGCTTTGTATCAACCCTTGGATCGAATTTGTCGACAGCCGGGGCTTACCGCCGGGCGCTAGCGAAGCGCGCTCGCGGCGGAAAGCTCCTCCTCAACCCGGTTGCCTTCCGATGCGCGCGGCTTGGAGAGGCCAGCCAGCGCAAAGAACGCAACGGGGGTCAGGAACAGCGTGAAGAATGTCGCAAAGCCCAGTCCCCCGACGACAATCCAACCCAGCGCCGCGCGCAACTCCGCTCCGGCGCCCGAGCCGAGGATCAGCGGCAACCCGCCGAGCAGCGTCGAGATCGCCGTCATCAACACCGGCCGGAGGCGCGTCATCGCGGCTTCGCGCGCGGCCTCGCGAATGCTCATGCCGCGATCGCGAAGCTGATTGGCGAATTCGACAATAAGAATCCCGTTCTTCGCCATGATGCCGATCAGCAGCACAAGCCCAATCTGGCTGTAGTAATTCAGCGACCCGCCGGTGAGCTGGATTGCAAACACTGCGGCGGCGAGCCCGAACGGCACCGTCACCATGATGATCATGGCGCTGACGAAACTCTCGAACTGGGCCGCTAGGACGAGGAACACGATGAGCGCGGCGAAACCAAAGACAAGCGTCGATGAATCAACGTTCTGTTGCAACAGTTTCGCCTCGCCGAGGAGCACTATCGACATGCCGCTCGGCAGCGTCTCCGAAGCTGCGGCGCGCATGGCGGC
>JBGTFV010000164.1:0-1687 GCA_041747095.1 Parvularculaceae bacterium | reverse complement strand
GAAGGCTTTGGCCCGCAGGCGCCCATTCCCTCCAGCGCCGCTGCTGCGGCCGCCGGCAAGCCGGCCTTCTGGCCCGGCGCGCGCTATGACGCCGCGATTCCGACGCTCGCCAGCGTCGTTGGCCATGAGAACGGCGAACGGGTGACCCGCTCGGAAGACATCATCCTCTATCTCCGGGCGCTCGCCGCGGCTGCGCCGGACCGCATGAAGATCTTCGACTATGGCCGCACGTGGGAGGGCCGTCCGCTGATTTACGTCGCCATCGGCGCGCCGGAAAAAATCGCCGCGCTCGATGAATTGAAATCCGACATGGCCGCGCTGACAGACCCGCGACGGACGAACGGCGCCGAACTGGATCGCCTCAGCGCTGAGTTGCCCGCAAGCGTGTGGATCGCAGCGGGGGTGCACGGCAATGAGATTTCATCTTCCGACGCCGGCCTGTTCTTCGCCTATCACCTTCTGGCGGCGCAGGGCGACCCGACGGTCGACGCGATCCTCAAGGACGCTGTCGTCTTCCTCGACCCTAATCAGAACCCGGACGGACGGGCGCGCTTCACCCACAATTTCGAAATCGCCGAAGGGCTGGAGCCGTCGCCAAGCCGCATCGCAGCCGAGCGCAACGAACCCTGGCCGGGCGGGCGCACCAATCACTATTATTTCGACATGAACCGGGACTGGTTCGCGCTGACCCAGCCGGAAACGCGAGGGCGCATCAAGGCGCTGCGCGAGTGGCGCCCGCTCGTCTTTGTCGACGCCCACGAGATGGGAACGGACCGCACGTATTATTTTGCGCCGGAGGCGGACCCCTTCAATCCGCACCTCGCGCCCGCACAGCGCGCGAACCTGCAACTCTTTGGGCGGAACAACGCCAAATGGTTCGACCGGCGCGGTTTTCCCTATTTCACGCGCGAGGTCTATGACGCCTTCTACCCCGGCTATGGCGCAAGCTGGCCCTCTTACTACGGCGCCGTCGCCATGACCTATGAACAGGCGTCCGCGCGCGGCCTGAAAGCGCGGCGTACGGATGGAACGGAATATCATTTCCGCGACACGGTGCGTCAGCATTTCACCGCCTATGTGGGCACCGCCGAGGCCGCCGCCGTCAACCGCCGCAAGCTGCTCGCCGACTATCTCGCCTATCAGCGCACGGCGATCGAGGAAGGCCAGCGCGAGACTGTTCGCAGCTATATTTTCCCGGCGGGCCGCGACCAGACGGCGGCCGACAAACTTGCCGGCGTGCTCGCGCAGCAAGGCGTCGAGGTGAAAACCGCCATCAACGCGTTCAGCGCCTGCGGCAACCGGTATGAGCCCGGAACGCACGTCGTCAACCTCGCCCAGCCTGCAAAGCGGCTCATCCGTACGCTGCTCGATCGCGACGTGCCGCTGCCCGCAGACTTCCTCGCCCGACAGGAAGAACGGCGCGCGCGCAACCAGCCCGACGAGATTTACGACGTCACGGCATGGTCAATGCCGCTCCTGTTCAACGCCGCCATGGATTCGTGCGACGCAAATATCGCTCTCAACGCGGATTTCCGCATCCATGACGGGCGGCTCTTCGAGCCGGCGCGCGTCGCTGGACCGGCGAACGCTGTCGCCTATCTCGTGCCGTGGGGCGAGACGTCCGCCGTTCGGCTGCTTGCGCGGGCCTATCGCGCCGGCATGGTTGGCCGCGCCAACGCCAAGACCT
>JBGTFV010000163.1:0-4695 GCA_041747095.1 Parvularculaceae bacterium | reverse complement strand
GTGACGGGCCGCATCAATCCTTAAATGGAAGAAGCGTCGTTTAGCGCCATACTGGCGGCCAACACAAGCAGGGCCTCGCGGCGGCAACGTTCCGCGGGTAGATCCGGTGAAGGCCCCCCAAGCCCGGTTGCCGCCGCCGCGCCGCCGCGCTAAGTCCCGCCCACAGATCCTGACGGAGCCGCCATGAGAGCCCGCATTACCATATCCCTGAAGCCCGGCGTTCTCGATCCGCAGGGCAAGGCGATCGAAGGCGCGCTCCATGCCATGGGCTATGAAAACGCTACCGAAGTGCGTCAGGGCAAGGTCATTGAATTGAATATCGATGAAGCGGATGCGGCGCGCGCGCGCGCAACCGTGGAAGAGATGTGCAAACGCCTGCTCGCCAACCCTGTGATGGAAAACTACGCCATCGAGGTCGAGGCGTGAGCGCCGATGCGTTCGGTCCCGGCGGGTGGACGGAAGACCGCTTGCCCGACCTGTCCGGCAAATCCTTCCTGATAACGGGCGGCAACAGCGGCATCGGCATCGAGGCCGCGCGCATGCTAGGCGCAAAGGGCGCCCACGCCATAATCGCCTGCAGAAACCCGGAAAAGGCGGAGGCGGCGCTTGAAAAGCTCCGCGGGGCCGCACCTGCCGGGCGGTTCGAGAGCCTTACGCTCGATCTCGCCGACCTCGCATCGGTTCGCGATGCAGCCTCACAAGCGCGCAGCCGCCTCGAACGAATCGATGGCCTCGTGAACAATGCGGGGATCATGATGATCCCGTCGCGGACGCTGACGGCGGATGGGTTCGAGACGCAGTTTGGCGTCAATCACCTGGGTCATTTCCTGTTTGCCGCCCTATTGGCGGATCGCGTCGAGGCGGCTGGCGGGCGTTTTGTCATTGTCGCCAGCACAGCCAGCAAGTTCGCGCCGGGTTTCCGCTTTTCGGATTTGATGTTCGAGAACGGATATTCCCCAACGCGCGTTTATGCGCAGAGCAAACTCGCCAATCTCTCGTTTGCCTTGGAGCTTGACCGCCGGCTCGCCGCCGCCGGCGCGCGGGCGCGCGCTTACGCTTGCCATCCCGGCTGGTCCGACACCGCGCTTCAATATACCGGGCCCGGAGAGAAGGCCGCGCCGATTTTTCGCGTATTGAATGGCATCTTTTCCCAGACGGCGGCGCTTGGCGCGTTGCCGACCGTTCTGTGCGCCGCGGGGCGCGAAGCAAACCCTGGCGGCTATTACGGTCCGAGGGGGTTCATGGAATTAAAAGGCCCGGTTGGCGCGGCGAAAATCCCGGCAGCCGCTCAGGATCGGGCCGCCGCGCAAAAACTCTGGGAAATTTCCGAGCGACTGACCGGCGCCGACTGGTCGCCCATTTTGCGAGCCGCCGCATGAAATCGTGCGTCATCGTTTTTCCCGCCTCGAATTGCGACCGTGACGCCGCAACGGCGCTAACGCTGGCGACGGGCCGCGCCCCAGCCATGGTCTGGCATCAGGAGACGGAACTGCCCGACACCGATTTTATCGTGCTGCCGGGCGGGTTTTCCCACGGCGACTATCTGCGCTCGGGCGCGATGGCGGCGCGTGCGCCAATCATGGCTGCGGTGACCGAGCGAGCAAAATCGGGCACGCCCGTTTTGGGGATTTGCAACGGCTTTCAGATCCTGACCGAGGCCGGGCTGTTGCCGGGCGCGCTACTGCGCAATGCAGGCCTCAATTTCGTCTGCCGCACCGTGACGCTGCGGGTTGAAAACGCGCAATCGGCTTTCACGGGCGGTCTTGCGCCCGGACAGTATCTCGATATGCCGATCGCCCACCATGACGGCAATTACTTCGCCGATGCTGAGACCCTTGACCGGCTGGAGGGCGAGGGCCGCGTCGCGTTGCGGTACGTCGACAATCCGAACGGCTCTGCGCGGGATATCGCGGGGATCCTTAATGAGACCGGCAACGTCATGGGCCTGATGCCTCACCCGGAACGGGTCATCTCGCCGCTTTTGGGCGGCATCGACGGGCTTTCTTTCTTCCAGAGCGCGCTCGCGACGGTCGCCTGAAATAGCCTTTGAAATGGGCCCTATCGCAGCCTTTCCCGTCTGCGTCTGGGACTTTCGCCGCCGCCCGCCGATCGCCTATGCTCTCGCTGACCAAAGCCGAGAGGGAGACCGGCGCATGAAGCAATATTCTGATAAACTCCTGGGCGCTCCGGCAACGAGCTTGGCGGCGGCTATATGCGCAGCCATTGGACTTTCCGCCTGCGGCGAAAGCGCTGTCCGCGAGCCGACTGTGGCGGCTGACGCCAGCTTCGAGGAAACGTTGCAGACCGCGCTGCTCGACGCCAAGCGCGGCGACGTGATCGAGATCCCAGCGGGCACGTTTTCCTTCAACCGCTCGCTCTCGCTCGCCGTCGATGGCGTAACGATCCGCGGGGCGGGGATGGACAAGTCAATCCTGTCCTTCAAAGGTCAGGTTGCGGGCGCGGAAGGGCTGCTCGTCACCGCCTCGGACTTCACCATCGAAGATCTCGCGATCGAAGACGCCAAAGGCGACGCGCTCAAAGTGACGCAAGGCGAGAATATCATCATCCGCCGTGTACGGACTGAATGGACCGGCGAGCCGAAAACTGAAAACGGAGCCTACGGCATATATCCCGTTCAGACCACGAATGTCCTTCTCGAAGGAAACGTCGCTATTGGCGCATCAGACGCCGGCGTCTACGTCGGACAGTCGCGAAACGTCGTGGTGCGCGGCAACCGTGCCGAGCGTAATGTCGCGGGGATTGAGATTGAGAACACTTTTGACGCCGATGTCTATGACAATGTCGCGACCGACAACACCGGCGGCGTGCTCGTCTTCAATCTGCCGAACCTATCGCAGGAAGGCGCCCGCACCCGCGTTTTCCGTAACCGGATCGAGGACAACAACCGGAAGAATTTCGGTCATCCGGGTACGGCAGTCGCCAGCATCCCCGCCGGATCGGGCGTCATCGTCAATTCAAAAGACCAAGTCGAAATATTCGACAACGACATCACGGGCCACCGTACGGCAAACGTCATCATCGCCTCAATGCACTCTTCCGGCATCTCAATGCAGGGTGTCAGCGCCGACTTCGACGCCTATCCGGAGGCTGTTTACATTCAGGGCAACCGCATGGCGGGCGGCGGGCGTAATCCGGACAGCCTGGAGTTGCAGGCCCTCCGCCTAGCGATGTTTGGACCACTCGGCGCGCTTCCGGACATAATGTGGGACGGATACGCCGATCCGGCGAAAATGGTCGATGGCGCGACGCCAGCGGCGCTTCGCCTCTGTGTACAAAATGACGGCGCGGAAGTGTTGAACGCTGACGGGCCGAACCGCTTCAAGAGCCCGCGCCTTGCCACGGCCGAGCATGATTGCGCGCATGAGCGGTTGCCGCCAGTGACGCTCGCTGCGCCGCTGGAAGGATGACGCGGGCTCGTTCCATTCATCGCGCCTTGGGCCCGGTAATCGCATCGCTCTGCGCCTTGATATCAGCCAGTTGCGCCGACGAAAAACCAAAACGCGCAGTATTCCATGCCGAGGGCGCTCCCCAAACGCTCGCTGAATGGGGCGTATTAACTGTCGGATCAGGCGTGTTGCATCTTGCGGACGGCGCCGTCGTTTATGACCTCGCAACGCCGCTTTTTTCGGATTACGCCGCGAAACTTCGAACGGTGTCCCTCCCCGCGGGACAATCAGCTATACTCGGCCCCGACGGCTCAATCGACTTCCCTGTCGGGACAATCATTACCAAGACGTTCTATTACGCAGCGAAAGATATAGCTACAGAAGCCCCGCAATCCGAGGCTGCTCGGGCGCACGCGGTCGGCGTTGCGCCACCGCTGGAAATCGCCGGTAAAGCGCTGCAGCTGGGTGGCTTGCGCCTCATAGAAACGCGCATTCTTGCACGCCGCGAGGCCGGCTGGGTCGCCCTGCCGTATGTCTGGAACGACGCGCAGACCGAGGCGCGCCTGCAACGCGCAGGAAGCCTCATCCCCTTGTCGCTCACACGCGATAATGCCGAGGCGACAACGTTTGGCTACGTCACACCTAACGTCAATCAATGCGCTGGCTGCCATGCGACCGATGCAACGACGCGCGCCCTTGAACCGATAGGCCTTCATGCGCGCCATCTGGGCGGGCCGAGCCCGAATGCGCCAAGGATCGATCAGATCGACGCGCTGCGGCTTGTGGGAGTGCTGACGGTCGCCAATGAGGCAAGCGCGCCGCTTGCGCGTAACGCGGACTGGACGGATGAAAACCAGAGCATCGATGAGCGGGCGCGCGCCTATCTCGATATCAATTGCAGTCACTGCCACAGCGACAAAGGCCCCGCCCGCACCTCTGGCCTTGATCTGACAACTGACGCCCCTGCCGGGCCGAAGCTCGGCTACTGCAAGCCGCCGGTCGCCGCAGGGTCCGGCACCGGCGGGCGAAGATATGGTATCGCGCCCGGCGACCCGGACGAATCTATTCTCGTATATCGAATGGAAACGACGCTTCCCGGGGCTATGATGCCGGAGATCGGCCGAGCGCTCCCACATGATGAGGGCGTTGATCTGATACGGGCCTGGGTCGCGCGGCTTGTCGGCGACAGCGCATGAAGCGCAATCGCCGTCGTTGGTTCATGCCAAGAAATTCGGCTGCATTTCCACGGAACGGGAATGCTAGAACGTCAGCCTCAACCCCGCTTCCA
>JBGTFV010000162.1:0-15700 GCA_041747095.1 Parvularculaceae bacterium | reverse complement strand
CCACCAACCCGGGCATCCTCGCCGGCACCCCGGGCGCAGTTCCGCTGGGCACGCCCTCGGTCCGCCCGCTGCTTGACGCCGACGAGTTGAACGAAGGCACGCCCGGCGCCGTCAACGACTTCCGGGTCGTTGAAGACTCCTTCAACGCGCCGACTGGCCGCGCCGTAATTCAATGGACGCCTACGGACAATTCCCAATATTACTTCTCGTATACGCGCGGCTACAAAGCGGGCGGCTTCAATCCGCGTACGAACTCGGCGGAAGTGCCGCTTACGTTCGACCCTGAGAACATCAACGCCTTTGAAGTTGGCGCCAAGCTGTCTCTCTTCAACGACGCCTTGCGCGCTAACGTGACCGGTTTCTATTATGATTATTCGGGGCTCCAGGTGTCCCGAATCGTCTCGAACACGTCAGTCAACGAGAACATTGACGCCACTGTGTACGGCGTTGAAGGCGAGTTCGTCTGGCAGCCAACGGATCGCTGGACGCTCAACATGAACGCGTCTTACCTCAATACCGACATTGGCGAATTCGCCACGATCGACGTTCGCGATCCGCTCGGCGACTCGACCGGCAACACGCTGCTTGCCGACCTGACCAACGGCTCGAACTGCGTCCTTCTGAACAACGGCGCCCCGCCGCTGATCGGGCAATCGCTGCCGGGACCGCTTGCGGCTCTCAATCCGCTGATAGCATCGCCTTATACCGTGTGCGGCTCATTCAACGCGCCGAACGCAGCGCTGGGCGGCGCGACGCCGCTGCAGACCATCAATGGGGCCTTTGGGACGAATTACCAGGTCGTGTCAGGCATCGAGCAGTCCGTCACAGGCAATGAATTGCCCGGTTCGTCGAACTTCAAGGTCGCCGGGGGCATCCAGTATGAGTTGCCAACGGGGAATGGCTACATGTTGACCCCGCGCGTCGACGCCTACTGGCAGTCGGAGCAGTTCACCAACATCTTCAACACCGAAAAGGACCGCATCGACGGCTACGCCTACGTCAATGCGCAGATCAAATTCGGTCCAGAGGATGGCTTCTGGGCGGTGCGCGCTTTCGTACAGAACGTGACGGGCAGCAACGCCACGACCGGCATCTTCGACTCCGGGCAAGGCGCTGGCAACTTCCAGAACGTCTTCCTGCTGGAGCCGCGCCGTTACGGCTTCGGCGTCAACGTGAATTTCTAAGCGTCACAACACTTCGAAATGAAAAAGGGCGGCCAATGGGCCGCCCTTTTTTGTTGCCTGACGTCCCTCACGCCAACGGATAAACAGCTCAAAGTCGTTGGTAGGCGCCAAGCGTTAGAAATTCCGCGAATTCTTCTGCCAGGCAAAGGCCGCGCAAAAGCTCGGCCGCCTCCTCAAAGCGCCCCGCCGTCCAGCGCGCGTCCCCGAGTTCAGTCCTGACCACATTCATCTCTTCGCTTAATGTCTCTACGAAGTATTCCGAGGTCATGGTCACGCCGTTCGATAAGGTCGCGCCATTGCGAATCCACTGCCAGATCGAGGCGCGCGAGATCTCGGCCGTCGCTGCGTCTTCCATGAGGCCGTAGATCGCAACCGCGCCAAGCCCGCCGAGCCAGGCTTCGATATATTGCAGCGCCACGCGGATATTGCTGCGCAAACCTTCCTCCGTAAACGGACCCTTGCACGGCGCGATAAGGTCGGCCGCGACAATTTCCGCATCGCTCTCGCGCAAGATGTTCAACTGGTTAGTGGCGTTTCCTTCAAATGCCGCTGAGTAGACGTGGTTTACGACATCGGCGAGCGCAGGATGGGCCACCCACGAGCCGTCATGGCCGTTGTCGGCTTCGCGTTGCTTGTCGAGGCGCACTTTTTCCTTATTGGCCGCATCAAGTTCGGGGGTCTTTGCCGGCAGGAACGCAGACATGCCCCCCATTGCAAGCGCGCCGCGTCGGTGACAGGTCCGGATCAGCAAGCGCGAATAAGCATCGAGGAACGGCTTGTCCATCGTCACTGCATGGCGATCGGGCAGCATCCGATCGGGGTGCGACCGCAATGTCTTGATGTAGCTGAAGATATAATCCCAGCGCCCGCAATTAAGCGCGGCGGCGTGATCCTTCAGTTCAAAGAGGATCTCGTCCATTTCGAAAACGGCGGGAAGCGTTTCGATCAGCATCGTCGCCTTGATCACACCGACCGGAACGCCAAGGCTCTTCTGGGCGGCCACGAACACGTCGTTCCACCAGCGCGCCTCTTCATAATGCTCGAGCTTGGGCAGATAGAAGAACGGACCAGCCCCGGCCTTCGCCAGCGCGTCATGGTTATGGAAAAAGTAAAAGCCGAAATCCATCAGGCAGCCAGGGATCGCGACGCCGTTTCGCGTGACATGCTTTTCATCGAGATGCAGTCCCCGCACGCGCGCGATGAGCACGGCGGGATCGGGCCGAAGCGCGTAAGTTTTGCCCGACTGGGCGTCAGTAAATGAGATTGTCCGCCGAACGGCGTCGTACAGATTGTTCTGGCCATCTATGACGTTCCGCCAGGTGGGCGAGAGCGCATCCTCGAAATCGGCCATGAAAATCTTCACGTCCGCGTTGAGGGCGTTGATGATCATCTTCCGGTCGACCGGCCCGGTGATCTCGACTCGCCGATCAAGTAGCGCGGCCGGAAGCTTGCCTACCCGCCAGTCACCGGCCCGCACCTGCGCTGTTTCAGGCCGGAAATCCGGCAACGCGCCCGCATCAATCCGCGCCTGCCATTCCCGGCGAGCGGCCAGAAGTTTTGCGCGCTCAGGCGCGAAACGATCGACGAGGCCGGCGACGAACCCGCATGCTTCCGGCGTCAAAATGTGGCGTGCAGCGGCGTCGGGCGCGTGCGTGAAAGAAAGACCGCTGATTTCATGGCTCATGAAACTCTCCCGTGACTGACTTATTCTGATCGCGCAGCTGACGCTGATGACCTCGCAATTTCCGTCAGCAAGATCAACGCCCGCGACACCGCGTACGGCGCCCTTCGCAGTAAAACCAAGGTTCAGGCCAACTGGCCCAGAAGCCGCGCACGGGCTTTTTCCGGGCCTATCAGCATAAACAGCGCAGGCATTTCCGGGCCGCGCGCCTGACCGGTCAACGCAAGGCGTAGCGGCATGAACAAGGCCTTGCCCTTAGCGCCAGTCGCCGCGCCGACAGCGGCCGTGAAGACCGCCCAGCTGTCGGGCGTTAACGGCGCGGACGGCACGAGGGCGGCGGCCTTCGTCGTCAGGTCTGCGTTTTCGATCACTGGAGAGATGGGCCCCGCAACCACGTCGCGCCATTTTTCGACATCGCCGAGACGCTCGATATTGCCTTTTGCGGCCTCCCAGAGAGGCGCAGCCACCCCCATGCCTTCAAGCCGGGGCCGTAGCGATTCAAATGGCGATGCATGCAGAATCTTGGCGTTCAGCGCGACAAGATCGCTTTCGTCGAAGCGCGCAGGCGCGCGCCCGATCTTATCAAAATCAAACCCATCGGCGAGCGTCATCAGGTCGGTCGCCGGAACCACGGGCTCGGCGGTGCCAAGCTTGGCGAGGAGGCTCGTGATCGAGGCCGGTTCCAGCCCTTGCTCGCGCATCCCCTCAATCGAAAGGGAGCCCAGTCGTTTTGACAGCCCCTGCCCGTCCGCCCCAACGAGCAACGAGTGGTGTGCAAAGTCGGGGACAGCGCCGCCACCGGCAATCTCGATCAGCGCACGCATGATTTCGATCTGTACGGCGGCGTTCGTGACGTGATCCTCGCCTCGAATCACGTGAGTGATTTTCATATCGACGTCGTCGATGCAGCTTGGCAAGGTATAAAGATACATGCCGTCCTCGCGGATCAGCACGGGGTCGGATACATTCGCGGTGTCAACAATCGTCTCGCCACGGATCAGATCCCGCCAGCTTACCGGCTGTTGCGACAGCTTGAAACGCCAGTGAGGGCGTCGCCCGGAAGTCTCAAGCGATGCGCGGTCGGCATCGGAGAGTTCCAGCGCAGCCCGATCGTAGACGGGCGGCGCGCCGCGGGCGCGCTGAAGCCGCCGCTTACGATCAAGCTCTTCAGCAGTTTCGTAGCATGGGTAGAGAAGTCCGCGCGCGCGCAGCGCCGCCGCAATATCGTCGTAACGGGAAAAGCGCTCGGACTGTCGGAAGGTCTTGTCCCAAATCAGGCCGAGCCATTCGAGATCGCGGCGGATACCCTCTTCAAACGCCGCCGTTGAACGTTCCTGATCCGTATCATCGATCCGGAGAATGAAAACGCCGTTGCGCGAGCGCGCGAAAAGCCAGTTCCAGAGAGCGGCGCGGACGTTGCCGACGTGGATCTTGCCGGTCGGGGACGGCGCGAAGCGGACGGTGACGGTCATGAATCCATCGAGAGGGAAATTAGCGGAGGGCTGTGGTTACGCCCTCGCATCCATGCCGTCAAATCAGACCGGAGATGATTGGCGCGGGCGTCCGCGCGAAATGTCGCCGCGGCGGCGGCGCAAGGCCTGCAAAAAGCCTACCCCAGCGCGGCGCGTCCCCTAGCGCCTCTTACTGCGGCGATTTCAGTTCCACGCCGCCATCGGCCGAGGCGTTGGTGGGAGCCGTGACGCCGCCCAATGCAACCGGCGAGCCTTGAGACGCCGCAGGCGTTTCTGGTTCCGCTGGCGCCGCTGGCTTGGGTTCCTCGCGCAGTTTGAGGGCCGGGGCCGCCGGCGCCTCAGCAGGCTTCGCGGGAGTTTCAGCAAACGGCGCAGGTTCGAGATTGTCGGCGGCAAAATCCTGCCAGTAGGCCGGTTGCTTCATAAGCGTCCGGAAATAGTCGATATTGTGATCGGCAATCTGCGGCGGCAGGTCGGAGCGGGCCAGTCGCTCGGCTTCGCGAAGCTCGCCCTTGATTGCAAGCACCAGCGCGAGGTTCTGACGCACGCGGGCGTCGGATCCTCGAATGGAAGCCGCTTCGCGCAGGAAAGCCGAAGCCTGTTCGAGATCGCCCTGAAGCGCGTAGGACAGGCCCTTGTTCGAAAGAATCTGTGGCGAGCGCGGCGAATAAACGAGAGCCGTATCGTATTTGACGCGGGCGAGCTTGTGTTCGCCGATCTGGTCAAGCGCCACGCCGTAAGCAGATAGCGCGCGCCAGTCTTTTGAATCCTGCCCGACAGCCTCCTCGAAATAGCGAATCGCTTCAAACGCCCGACCGCCTTCGGTCAGCGCCTTGCCCGCTTCGAGGTTGACGTTCGGATTGTCGCGATGACGATCTGCGGCGCGAATGATGACATTGACGGATTCGTTGATCGAACCCATTTTCCGAAGGGCGGCTGCGTAATTCACGGCGACGTCCGGGTTATTGCGGTCGCGATCGTATTGGGCCCCCCAGAAAGCAGCGGCGGCTACCGGGTCGAGGCCATCGGCTTCGGAAGCGGGGTTCGAGAAGACGCTGATCTCATCCTTGTACGCGACCTTTTTTCCGTCCACGTTCAGGGAACGGCCGCTGGACGCGCATCCGGCGAGCGCAAGCGCTGCGAGGACGGTCGCTGCAGCCGCGCGGGGGGCGATAGAGGGCGAGGCGAATTTCGCGAACTTACGGACAGCCATGATCGGTCCTCAAATCTTTTGAGCTTTGCGGGCGCATCATTGCGAAATCTCTTCAATAAAGGCTTAACTGTCCGACTTTCGGGTAGGGCGGTGCCTGCGATAATTCGTTAACGGAGCGTTGCATGAATACCGACTTGTTGATCGAATTCGACGCACGAATGGCTGACGCCGCAAGGTCAGTCTTTCTGATCCGCGAGAAGTCGGACGACTTGGCGACGGCGCCGCCGGACTTGCAAGCCCTCGCAAAAGCCAACGGCTTCGCCGGTGAGCAAGGCCAGGTCTTGGCCACGGCCAGCGGTGCGCTTCTGGGCGTGGGGGATGGGCGCGACCGGTTCATATTGGCGGCCGCGTCCGAACGCCTGCCTGCCGGAGATTACAAAGTCTCCGGCCCCCTCGATCCGATTGCAGGCCTCGGCTGGCTTCTCGGAGGTTATCGTTTCGATCGCTATCGCGTTGGCCGGACGGCGGCCGCTCGCCTGATCGCTCCGGCGGGCGCCCCCATCGCACAAATACGCCGCGAGGCCGACGCCGTTGGCATGGTCCGCGATTTGATCAACACGCCAGCCGGTGACATGTTGCCGGATGCTTTGCAAGAGGCGGCCTTTGGAGTCGCTGCGCGATACGGCGCAACCGCCGCCGCGATTGTCGGCGATGAACTCCTTACCCGGAACTTTCCCTTAATTCATGCAGTCGGGCGCGCATCGTCGGTCGCCCCCCGGCTAATCGACATTCAATGGGGCCGACCAGACGCGCGTAAGGTCACCGTCATCGGCAAGGGCGTGTGCTTTGACTCGGGCGGCCTGAACATCAAGGGCGAGAGCGGCATGACCATCATGAAGAAGGATATGGGAGGCGCGGCAACCGCGCTCGGCCTCGCGCAACTGATCATGGGAGCCGGGCTCGACGTGCGCCTGCGCGTTCTCATCCCGGCGGTGGAAAATGCGATATCGGCGGCGGCGTTCCGCCCGGGCGACATCCTGCGCAGCCGCGCCGGGCTCACCGTTGAGATCGGCAACACCGATGCGGAAGGACGTCTTGTCCTTGCGGATGCGCTGACGCTTGCCGCAGAAGAAACGCCCGATCTGACGATCACGCTCGCGACGCTGACCGGTGCGGCCCGGGTAGCGCTCGGGCCGGACTTGCCGCCCTTCTACACCGACGATGCCCGACTGGCTGGCGAGATCGAGGCGGCGGCGCGCGCGACAGAGGATCCCGTCTGGCGCATGCCGCTCTGGAGCAATTACGATTCCATGCTGTCCTCGCCCATCGCCGACATGAACAACATTTCCGGCAACTCTTTCGCCGGGTCGATCATTGCAGCGCTGTTTCTCAAGAAATTCGCGCCGAAATCCGGGTCGTGGGCGCATTTTGACATTTACGCTTGGCGCCCCAAAGCCGCGCCGGGCCGGCCCGCAGGCGGCGAGGCGCAAGCGATGCGGGCGTTGTACGAGACGCTTGCCCGTCAGGCGATGCGCTGATCGACGCCTGCCCGAATTCGCGCTGCACGACGGGGCGAGCACCCCCGGCTTGCCCTCGGCGCGCGAACAGTTGCATTCATGTGGATGCGCGACTGTCTCCCCAGGTGGGAGCGCCCGCGCGCTGCGATGAGCCGGTTAGGACGCGAATTCGAGTGACCGCGAACGATCTGTTGGCAACCTGGCGCGACGTCACGGCGGACGCTGTCCGGCGGGACAGCCCTGACCTGTCGATGCGGCAGTGGGCGATCCTGCTTTCGGTATATCTCAGCCCCGGACCGCATACCGTGCGCGCCCTGTCTCGCGACTTGAACGTGCCAAAGCCTGCCATCAGCCGCGCACTCGACGCGTTATCCATACTTGGATTTGTCAGAAGGATCCGCGATCAGGCCGATCGCCGGATTGTTCTTGTTCAGCGTACGGCTGAAGGCTCAATCTATCTCGATGAGTTTGGCCGTATCCTTGAGGACCGGGCCCGCGGACCGATACTGGGCGAAGCGCTCTTTGGGTGACGACTGTCGCCCGACGCGCGCGTTCAGGGTTCGCGCTGAGGCGATTGAAGCGAGGGGCAGACGATACAACCGAGCGCCGCCACCCGGCGGCCCTCGACGAACATGCCGCCTCCGCTGAATAAAATGTCTGCTTTAACTGCACCGCCCGAGGCGAACGCTGCCAGCGCAAGCGCCGTGGAAACAGCGTCAATCTGGTCCGGCTCGAATATATCAGCCTGCTGAAGACGCGCCGCGAGGTCGAATGGCCTATCAATAGCGACCGAAATTCGCCCTTCCAGAAAGCCCGAAGCATCAAGGCCAATAACGCCGGAAGCGACCATTTTTGCCTCGCCGGCGTGAAATTCAGCGCTTGCCAAATCGATCCGCCCGGGTGGCGCCGAACCTGTCGGACGCTCGATCGTTGCCACTCCCTTGATCCGTTCAAATATCGGATTGTTGACCACCTCAGCCGAGACGCCCTTGATGTCGAGTTCCACATGCAATCCGTCGCTTGCCTCATCATCCGCCGCAGATATGCGCGCTTGATTTACAGAGATGACGGCCCCCTTCGACACCCACGGCATGGCGATCTGTGCACGTTGTATCATCGCCTGAGCGCATGGCGAGACTGCGCAGCGTTGGCTAACTGAAAAGTCCGCTCTCTGCAGCGAGACGACAGACATCCGCCTACCTATCAAGACATATTGATCAGTCAAAGGACGGAAAGTAAGTTCTTGGGGGCGCCAAAGCGCAGTCTCAATCATCAGCCGCTCTGTGTCGTAGCGACCACCTAGAACATGCAGCAGCTCGACGCTGCGCAGCGGCGCGCGCAGTCGTAGCGGGAAGCCTTCGACGGGATCGGCGCGATAGGAAACCATGACGCCGTCTGGCGGAGCGGCGGCAAATTGCTCGACCGCCTCAAGCATGCTTTCAGCGCCGATGCGCCAGGCGCCGCCTGCAATCCCAAACGCGCATGCGAACGCCAAACAGGTGAATAGCCCCAGTCGTTTGATCGACGGAGCCCCTGTATTGACGGCAATCATGCCGCACTGGCGTCAATGAGATCGGGACGGGCCGCATCAAACGCTTCTTCAAGCCGGCGCATAAACTCCCTGCGTGAAAGACCCGCTGGAATGGGCGGCAAGATGCGCAGCGTGATGACGCCTGGCGTTTTCAGCAAACCGGGATGGCGCCAGAACCGCCCCGAATCGTGAACGAAGGGCGTGCACGGCGCGTCGATCGACAGATACACAGCCGCGACGCCGGGCAGCAAGGGCTGTCGTTGGCCTACGGAGCTTCGCGTGCCTTCCGGAAAAACGACGATCTGATCGCCGTCCTGTGAGCGGGCGCGGGCATCTTTTTTCAGAACCCGAATTGACCGCGCCCCGCCATCGCGGTCGATGGGAAAGCCGCCGGCGCGTTTTCCCCACCAACCGTAAACCGGAACGTCCAGCAATTCTTTCTTGAACACCACAGCCGGTCTGGGGACGAGGGTGAAAACGACGATGGTCTCCCACATGGATTGATGATTGCCCGCCAACATCGCACGCCCAACAGGCAGATGTTCAGCGCCCTCAATGCGATGCGAAATCCCGCAGAGGATTTTCAAATACCACAAGGCAAGTATTGCCCAAAGACGAATTACGGACCGCGCGGCCCGTCGGCCCAACAGCATCACCGGCGAAGCGATGACGCCGAGCACGACCGTCGTCAGCGCAAGCAGCATCATGAACAGTATGGACCGGGCGTAAGCCATGACATCGTTCCTCCGGCTGCGCCCACCGCTGCCGGAAGCGCTTAGCGCTCCGTCAGTTACGCTCATGCCTAAATCTATTGACCGTCAGGGAAAAGCGTTCTGGCGTATACCGCGAGATATTTCGAATACTCAGATGCCAGCCGGCGCCAATCCGCCAGCGAGACCGGGAGGCCTTGCGGACCGACAAGCCCCGACGATACCGGATAAGGCTGGACGGCGACGGCAGGGATCTGGCTGGCCGTTTCCAGCAACGCCCGGGGCATGTGATACTCAGCGGTCACGAGAATGAGCGATTTGAACCCGTGCGAGGCAACCCAATCGCGCAGTTCAGCCGCATTGCCCACGGTCGTGCGCGCCTCAAGGCCGAGATCGACGCAACAATCGAAGTCTGCGCGATCGCCCGGCCATAGTCGGGCGATTTCCTCCAGCGGCGTCGCCGGATTAACGCCCGAGATAAGGAGCCGCCGCGCCAGGCCGCGATCGAGAAGAGACATCCCTGCGGCTACCCTGACGCCATGCGATCCGGTGAATACGACAACGGCTTCCGCTGGACCTGGGTCCTGCCGCGCCGGTTCGGGAAGCTTGTGGATGTAGAATCCGAAACCGCCCGCCCAAAGAAGCGCGATCAATAACAAGAAAGAAAACAAGCGTCCCAAAGCGTCCCCAACTCAGGTTTGCATCAACCACGTTTGGCCTTGCGTGTACGGCAAGGCAATCCCGCCCATTGGCCGAAAGAATGATAGTCCGGATTTCCGCGACTGGTCCATCGCAAGCCGACTGCGGTCAATACTCCACCCGCAAAGCGCGCAGCACGGTCAGGCGCGCCGCCAGTCCCGTGGTCAGGCACATCGCCAACGGCACAACCAGAAGAGGCGCGGCCAACCTCGGACCAAGGGAAAGGTCGGGCGCGAGGAAAGCGTCCGCCCCAACGCCCCGCGTCGCCACCGCCAGTGCCCCTATGGCCAACAGTGCGACCGCCAACCCGATCGCGCCGCCCCGCAGGCCGATAATCAGAAACCGCCCTTGCACCTCGCGCGCAATAAACTGGTCCGTCGCGCCGACGAGATGAAGAAGAGCGACCACCTCGGCATTCGCCGAAAGGCCTGCTCGCGCCGCAAAAACCGAAATCGCGCAGGCCGCCGCCATCACCAGCAACACCACAGCAAACGCTAGCACCTGACCCGAATGGGCTGTCGCAACCAGACGCCGGTTCCATCGACCATGATCATCGATGATCACGCCCGGGGCCGCCGCTTCTACCCGGCCGGACAATTCTGTCAGACCAGCGCGCGCCTCCGGCGCGAGTTCAACGTCGATCAGGGCCGGCACATTGAGATAATCCGCGGCTCCTTTGCCGAGCCATGGTTCCAGGAGGCGCGCGGCCTCGTCGGCAGGCATAAGCTTTGCCGACAAAACGCCCGGTTCCGCTTGCAGAACCGCCAGAGCGGCCTGCGCTCGTTGGGCAATCTCGGCCGCTTCTGTCCCGCGCACCTGTACCGTCAATGTAGCGTCGAGCGCCTTCGTCCATTCGCCCGTTGCTGAAGCGATCATCAAGAAGGCGGCGAGCGCCAGCGAGGCCAATGAGGAGATCGCCGCAAGAACGGCTGTCAGCGATCCGCCGCCTGCGGCGTCTTCTGGCAGCAACGGCGAGCGGCGCGGTCCAAAGAATGCGTGCGGCTTCTTCGAGCCGCTATCGAAGCTGGGCGCCGCGCTGGCAGGCGGTTCAGCGCGCAGGGGCGGCGCGATGCCTGCTTCGTTGATGCCTGCGTCCTTCATCTTCTCCTACCGACCGGTCCCGGCGAAACGGCGCGCTCAGGCCCGGCGGCAATCCCTTCAACAATCCCGCCCGCCTCAAGCCGTAGCGTCTTTTTGCCCAGCGCTTCAACGAGCTGAATATCGTGGGTCGCCACGATGACCGCCGCCCCCAACCGATTGAGCTCGACGAAGAGCTTCATGATTTTTTCGCCCATCAGCGGATCGACATTTCCCGTGGGTTCGTCCGCCAAAATCAGGTCCGGCTTCGAAACAAGCGCCCGAGCGAGGGCCACCCGTTGTTTTTCACCACCAGAGAGCGTCGGCGGCAGAGAATCCATCCGATTTCCCAATCCGACCCAGTTTAAGAGTTCTCTCACGTCTTCCCTGTATCGATTTTGGTTAATTCCAGCGACCTTCATGGGCAGGGCGACGTTTTCGAAGGCGGTCAAGTGATCAAGCAGGCGGAAGTCTTGGAACACGACGCCAATCCGGCGTCGCAGCGCAGGGAGCGTGTGCCGCGGCGCAGCCGTCGTGTCTTCGCCGAACAGTACAAGGCGACCCCGGGTGGGCTTCTGGGCAAGGTAAATAAGCTTGAGGAAAGAGGTCTTTCCTGCGCCGGACGGTCCCGTAAGGAAACGGAATTCGCCCGGCCCAAGGGTAAAGCTGACATCGCGCAGCACTTCCCCGCCGTCGTCATAAGCCAGTCCGACATTCTCAAATTCGACGATCAAGTCGCTTCACCCGTTTACCAACGCGGCGGAGCGCGTCGATTAATGATTAGTAACGCACCGGCCGTCAGAAGCGGCCTTGAGATTGCATACGCCAAGCAAGAAACCTCCAGTGATTCCGTGCCGAAATGCTAATCACCTGTCCAAAATGCGATACGCGCTACGACGTAGCGGATGAACGGTTTACGCCTGACGGCCGCTCCGTGCGTTGCGCTGATTGCGACAATAGCTGGTTCGTGCCGCCACCGCAGCCCGTAGAAGAGCTGCTGCCGCTGCAGTCCAGAAACCGGTTTACATCGCACGACGCAGAGGCTGGCCCGCAGCGGGATTTCCGGCGAGACAAATCACCTGACGTAGCGCGCAACGCTGCGGAAATGCGCAGCGAGCGTCGGCCGCCCTATCGCGAGCAAGCGAGGGAGGTCGATGACGAACGCGAGACCAGCCGGCGGGCGCGGCCTCGTTTCCGGGTCGAGGAACCCGAAGAAACGCAATCGGACCTTAGCGACGACGATCGTCACAGCGGCAGAGACAACAGATCAGGCCGGTCGGAAGGCGGCAAACGCGATAACGCGCAGCTTGGCCGGGACTCCAAGGGCAGATTCATCAAAGCCTCGAAATCGAGCGCGCAACAACGCGAAGAGGTTGAGCAGGAAGACGACGACGACGCACTGTTCGCCAGAGTGCGTTCAAATCAGGACGTCGGACGCAACTCGTCGCGCGATGCCGATCTTGGTCCTCGGGACTGGCGCGGAAATCGTGACCCGAATGATGACGACAACGACAGCCGCCGCAACAGCAGGCAGGCAACCGAAATCGTCGACGCGGATTTCGAAGACCTTGAACGGAGCCGTCGACCCGAGAGCGGTCAAAGGAGCCGCGCCGGAAAGTATTCCGAGGATCGCGAACCGTCTGATGACCATGACAGAGGCTGGACCAACCCGGCGAAAGGCGGCGAAAGCTTCGGGCAGCAGCAGCGGTCGGAGAAACGGCGCTCAACGGCGTTGATGCGGATTGAAGACCTCGATCCGGTCGCCGAGCGTGTATTCAATGACGAATTTTTCACGGCGTTGCGCGTGCAGCCAAAAGAGTTGGAGCGCGCCATACGAAAGGCGCGACGCAAGGCCGAAGCCCGAGAAAAGAACCGTCTGACACCTTGGCGGGCGCTTGGATGGTCAGCCTGGGCCGGCGCCATTGCGGCAGGTTTGTTCGTCGCCGTTACCTACCGAGACACCATCGTTGCGATGGCTCCCGGGGCGGCAGGCGCCTACAGCGCAGTCGGACTGAAGGCGACCTTCGAAGGAATTAAGATTGAAAATGTGAGCCATCGCTTTGCGATGTCCACCACGGGAGAAACGATCGAGATCTCCGGAAGACTGATCAATGACACGTTGGGCCCTGTGTCTTCGCCGCAACTGCAGGCCGAAGCGCTCGGACCGGATGGGGCGCTGCTTTCCCGGTGGCTGTTTGAAATTCGCGACGGCGTTGTCCGCCGCGGCGAGAGCGTTGACTTCACGACCCGCTCACCGGCCCCGGAGGGTGTCGCTGAAGTGGTCATTTCCATTGCGCCCAGCCAAACCGCGCGCGTCACAATAGGCAGCGCATCGGTCCGGGACCGCTGATTGACAGCCGAGGCCAGTGCGGAATTTCCTTTCCTTGCGGATCTCGCTAGAGATCGTTGATGCGCTTACTCCATTCCGATCAAGAAATCGCCGCGCGCATTGCTGCGTTGGCGCAAGCAATCGCCCGCGATATGCCGGATGGTTTCCTGCTGGCGCCTGTGCTGACGGGCGCCTTTATCTTTGCAGCCGACTTGTTGCGCGCTTTGCATCGTGCGGGAGCCGACCCGATCGTCGATTTCGTGCAACTGGCGAGCTATGGCGGCGCAAGGGCCTCCTCTGGCGTCGTCACGCTGTTGAAGGATTTCAGCGTCAGTCTCGAGGGACAATCAGTGTTGATCGTTGACGACGTGCTCGATACCGGCCGCAGTTTGCATTTTGCCCGGGAAATGGTGCTCGATCGCGGCGCGGCCGCGGCAAAAGTCTGCGTGCTTGTCCGCAAAGCAACCGGCCGCAGCGCCGATATCGACGCGGACTATGTCGGCTTCGAAGCGGGTGCGGACGATTTCCTTGTAGGTTTCGGCATGGACGATCAAGGACGCAAACGAGGCGTGCCTTTTATCGGCGCTCTGTGACGGATTAGGGGCGCTTGCCGGTGCTGTCAGATCAAATCGCCTCAATGGCTCCCGATGCCGCCGCCAGCAACATGTCCCGCCCGGCTCCTGATTTCATCAGTACACGAATTCCCATGTAGACTGCCACGATATGGGCGGTGCGGCGCGCCCGCAGCGTCGCGTCTGTATAGCCGGGATCCTTCGCCAAAACGCCGTTAAACGCCGTGACGACGCGGCCGAGGGCTGCCCCGATCTCGGCGCGCGCTTCTGCGTCGGGTGGGAATTGCTCGACGCTGGCGTTACATAGGAAGCATCCGCGCCTGTCTTCGGAAATCACCGCGTCGGTGATGATCGTCTCAAACAGAAATGCGAACCGTTCCCGGGCGCTTCCTGGGCTTGAGAGCAACTGCGCAACCCCGGCGACTTCCCGGCGCTCGTAATCGGCAAGCGCTGCCAAATACATGGCGCGCTTATCGCCGAAGGCCCTGTAGAGACTTTGCCGATTGAGGCCGGTCGCTTCTTCCAGATCTTGCAACGAAGACCCTTCAAAGCCCTTCGACCAAAAGAGCGACTTGATGCTTTCGAGGGTTTTCGCCGGATCAAACTCACGCGGGCGCGCCATTGCAGCAAACCTCTCTATCAGCGATCGGGGCGATCGGATTGACCTCACGGATTTGTTATCGATCAGTCCGTAATTATTATTGATCGTTCGGTCCGTAATCACATATGACACCTTGTCGGTCGGCGCAAGAGGCCCGCTCCGGCAGGAAAACCCCACAGGGGGCAACAATATTCAGGCGCCTTCAGGCGCCGCATCGAAAGGAACTGACCATGGCTCGACTTGCCCAAGTAACCGACACCGCCGCCGCGCCTGCTGCGCAAGAGTTGTTCACCGCGATCAAGAGCAAACTCGGAATGGTGCCGAACCTTTACCGCGTACTGGCGAACCAACCCGCCGCACTCGCTGCCGGCCTTGGCTTTGGCGAAGCGCTGTCGAAAGGCGCCTTTGACGCGAAAACGCGCGAGGCGATCGCGCTCGCCGTTGCCGGCGCGAACTCTTGTGATTACTGCGCCTCCGCTCACAGCGCCATTTCGGGCAGCCTCAAAGTCGAACCGTCCGAAATTCAGGCGCGCCTGAAAGGTAAATCAGCCGATCCCAGAGTCGCGGCGATCCTCGCTTTTGCTACGGCTGTCGTAAACAAACGCGGTCTCGTTTCCGCCGATGATCTGGCGACCGCCCGTGCGGCAGGCCTTTCCGATGGCGACATCGTCGAGACCATTGCGAACGTCGCGCAGAACATCTTCACGAATTACGTCAACCACGTCGCGGAAACCGACATCGACTTCCCGGTCGTGCGCACAAAAGCAGCGTAAATGTAGAGATGACAAACCCCGAGGGCGGCGCCCGCTGCCCTCGGGACGCTTCCTGTTTCCCATTTCGGAGATCGACCGTATTTTTAAAAGCGATTCAATAGCCGTTCGAGATATTGAATCTCCTCTTCGGTTCGTCCGCTCTCGGAAAGTCTTTTGCGCAAGGCCTCGATAAAGTCTCGCGCTCGCTGTGCATCGGCTTCTCCCGGCACCTCGACACCGTCGCCCGATACCTCGCCCGTTGGACGACCAAGCGGGTCGCGGCCTGCCCTGCCCTCGCCTTCGCCAGCGCGGGCGTTGCGGGCAGCCTCCTGCGCTTGCTCAGCGAGCGCCTCGGCGCCTGCTCTCAAATTGGCGATTGCGCGTTCCATCGCATCGTTCGCGGCGCCGAAATCATCGCCGCG
>JBGTFV010000161.1:0-9890 GCA_041747095.1 Parvularculaceae bacterium | reverse complement strand
GCATGACGGGCGCGCAGGCGGCCGCACGAATAAAGCCATGGGCATAAAGATTATTGCGCGACATCGACTTTCTTCCAGCGCCCATAACAAATGGCGTCCCGCCGATTTAGGCGTTCCGCCGAGATTAACCAAGCGGCGTTAACAGGGTGTGGCCCGAAATCGGCAAGGCCGGCCAAGCCTTTCGCGCTGGCGGGCCACGGCCTCTGCGGCTAGATGTGGCGGGTGATCATGAGGATTTCTCTCCACTTCCATTATGCGTGAGGCGGCGATGGCGGGAGTTGACGAACAGCGACTTCGACCGATTTCGCGGCGCGCTCGCGATTGGCTGTTCGAGGCGTGCTTCCCGTTCTGGGCCGAACGCGGGGCGGATCCGCGCGGCGGATTTTATGAACGACTGGATCTTGCGGGCAGGCCCCTCGCCGATGCGACCTCGCGGGTCCGCGTGCAGGCGCGTCAGACCTATGTGTTCGCTGAGGCCACGCGCCTTGGCTGGGAACCGATGCGGGCGCGAGCGCTCACCCGACGGGGCGTTGAGACCCTGTTGGGCCCCTGCCGGCGCCCGGACCTGCTATTCGGGCGGCTGATCATCCCCGGCGGAGGGCTTCACGACGACCAGCCCGATCTCTATGACAACGCCTTCTGCCTGATGGCGCTCGCCTATGCGTCAAAGGCCCTCGCTGCGCCCGACCTCCTGCGCGAGGCGGAGGACACGCTTGCCGCCATCGACCGGCTGCTCACCCACCCCTCGGGAGGATTTCGCGAGAGCCTCCCCGATCACCTGCCGCGGCGGCAGAACCCTCATATGCACCTGTTCGAGGCGCTGATTGCGCTCCACAGCGCGGCGCCGGATCGCGGCTATCTTGAGCGGGCGCAGGCAATCCTTTCGTTATTTGAAGAGAAATTCTTCGATCAGCGCACACAGACGCTGACGGAGTATTTCACGCCCGATCTCGACCCGGCGCCCGGAACGGAAGGCGAAATCATTGAACCTGGGCATCAATTCGAATGGACGTGGCTTTTGAGCGCCTACGCGCGCACCGCGAACACGGCGGTTCCAGCGATTGCGCCATCGCTTTACGCTGCAACGCTGCCCTTCCTCGATGCTGAGGGCCTCGCGCCCCAGTCCGCAGCGCGCATTGGCGGGCGTTTGATCGACGCGGGCAGACGCGCGTGGCCGCAGACCGAAGCCTTGAAAGCCCATCTGGCGCGGTGTGAGGCGGGCGATCCTCACGCCGCCGCGCGCGCGACGCTGACTGCGACTAGTCTGTTCCGGGATTATCTCGATCCAGCCCCTTCGGGCGGATGGATCGACCACTACGACGCCGCTGGAGCCATCATCGCAACAGATATTCCGGCGAGCACCGGCTATCATCTCGTGCTGGCGTTCGCCGAACTGATGCGGGTTACGGATCAGTCCTGACGGTCGGCTCGACGGATCGGCTTCAGGTCAGCCTGCCGGCGCGATACTTTCAGGGGCGACCAGGTCAATGCGCGGGCAAGATCGATCAACCGAACGCGTCTGTCGGCTTGCAGGCGCCGTCTGTCAGCGGAAAACTGACGAAGGCCGCCATAGCCGTCGCGCATTGCGCGCCGATAGGAAGGTCCGATTCCCACCGTATACGAACGAAGCATCAAATAGAAACTGACGAACAGCTGCGCTGGCAAGAGCGGCCAAAGGACTATCCCTGGCATGTTTTTCCACCACGTCCAGATGCGGTTGCGGTTACCGTGATAGACCGTGAAGTCGCTATAGCGGCCAGTAACGCCAGAGCCCTCATGACGCACGCGCGCCGCGGAAAGTTGAACTGCCCTGCCGCCCGCAAGACGCAACCGAAAGCCGAGATCAACATCCTCGCTATAACAGAAGAAACGCTCATCAAATCCGCCGAGCCTTTCGAACATTTCGCGGCGATAGAACGCCGCCGCCGCGCATGGCGCAAAACACTCGCCGTCCGGCGGTAGCTGCGCGAGCGGCCAGCCATAATGGCCGCGATAAGCGATGCCGAAGACGTGATAGACATCGCCCGCGCCGTCAATGCGCTGCGGGTCGGCGGCGTCGATCTGTGTCGAGCCGAATGCGTCCGCCCACGGATAGCGCCGCGTGGCGGCGACAAACTCCGCCAGCCAATCCGGTTCGGCATAGGCGTCGGGATTGAGGAACGCGATCCACTCGCCCCTCGCCTCACGAGCGCCAAGATTATTGCCGGCGGCGAAACCGAGATTGGCGCCGGCGGCGATAAGCGTGACGCCCGCGCCTTGTTCTTCGGCTGCGCGCTCGGATCCATCGATGGAAGCATTGTCGACGACGATGGTTTCGAAATTTCGCCAGGTTTGCCCTGAAAGACACTCGAGACAGGCGCGGAGCCTTGCGCCGGAATTATAATTTACGATCAGCACCGTGATGAGCGGCGACCCGTCGATGCCCGGCGCGGAAAAATCGTGTGGGGAGCCAGTCGGCAAGTGAGCGCCTGCGTTCTATAAAAGCGCCGTAGCGCCTTCGGCCTTCAGGGCTTCGACAATCTGCTTGACATCCTCGGTGCGCTCGCGCGCGCAGACGAGCACGGCATCGCGCGTTGCGACGATAACGAGCCCCTCGACGCCAATGGCGGCAACCCGCGGCCCATCCGTCGATACGAACACCTCGCGGCAATCGATGAGATCCCCGCCTGAGGCGCGCGAGTCGGCGACCGCCGCCCAGCCGCCGATATCGCTCCAGCCCACGTCAAGCGGACCGAGTACGGCCGCGCGATCGGTTTTCTCCATCACGGCATAATCGACGGAAATCGCCCGGCACGCGCCGAATATCGCGGCGTTGAGCACATACGCGCCGCCATCGTTGCGGCCCGCCGCCAGCGCTTCGCTCACCGAGTCAAGGATGTCAGGGGCATACCGTCGAAGCTCGGACTGCATGGCGCTAGCGGAAAACAGAAAGATGCCCGCGTTCCAGTAATAGGATCCTGCCGCCAGATACGCGGCAGCCGTCGCGGCGTCTGGTTTCTCGCGAAAGGCGGCAATAGCGTGCGCGGGCCCAATCCGCTCATCGCCTCGTTCGATATAACCATACCCCGTGTGGGGACTGACAGGCAGCACGCCGAAGGTGACGATGCGCCCCTCGCTCGCCGCCTCTGATCCCTCAATAATCCGGGAGCGAAACCTCTGAGGGTCTTCAACGTGGTGGTCGGCGGGCAACAAAAGCGCCAATCCTTCGGGATTGCGCGACGACAGATCGCACGCGGCAATCGCTGCGGCTGCGGCGGTATTGCGTCCCATCGGCTCTAGAATGATCGCTGCCGCCTCGACCCCTATCGCCGCGAGTTGGGTGGCCACGAGATCGCGATGGTCTTCCCCTGCGATGATCACCGGAGCGGCGAATCCGTCGCCCGTCACGCGCCGCACGGTTTCCTGGAACATGGTCAGGTCAGTGACGAGGGGCAGGAATTGTTTCGGCTTTGTCCGCCGAGACAGGGGCCACAGGCGCGTGCCGCTGCCGCCGCACATGACATAAGGGTGAATCATCGGCATTTTGGTCCCGATCGCTATCGTCAACGGTGCGCCACCAGCCGCCTCATTCCGGCGCGCGTCTTATTGCCTGCGCAATCCGTCAGTCGCAATAAGTATCCAGCCGATCAGGAAACATGCGCCGCCGACAGGCGTTGACATGCCAAGCCAGCTCGGCCCGCCAAGCGCGAGGGCGTAGAGCGATCCAGCGAAAATAGCGCATCCGATAAGGAAAAAAACTGCAGCGGCCGGCCTGAGACCTGAGCCCTCGCACGCCGCCAACGCGGCAACCGCGTGGACCATCGCGTAGAGGGTTGCCGTCTGCCACAGCCTTTCCTGACCGAGCGTCAATCGCCCTTCGAGGGCATGCGCGCCGAACGCGCCGAGAGCAACCGCCAGTAATCCTGTCAAGCCTGATGCGACGCGTAGAAATTTCATGCGACCCGGTTACCCCACAATTGCGACAGTTCAAAACGCCCCGCGCGAGCCAATGCGCCGCAGGGGCTAGCCCGAACCGACAGACAACGTACTGCGTAGCTCCTTCGTCAAGTATTTACACCGGCTGCGAGGAGCAATGATGACCAGCGATCTAAGGCGCGATATTTACAGCGCAATTCAATGGGCTTTTGCGCTGCCGGTGCTGGCGTTTTGGCCGCTCGTTTCCTTCCTGCCGATGTTTGGTTTGTTCGAAGCAGAAGCAACTATTCTTTCTATTTCCGTCGATCTGATTTTCATCGCAACAAGCTTCATCGGATTGTTCAGTGCGCTTATCGGCCTGCGTTGGCTTGGCGGCCCAGCTTATCGGGCCAGCCGCGACGCGGCGACGAAACGCGGCCGCGCTTTCGCGGCCGCCACCTATGGTGCGGTGTGGATGGTCGCTTATGGAGCCTGGGCGGCGCTAACCTAACCGCCTTTCGCACCACGGCTTTCGCAGCACGGCCTTGAGTTGACGAAGAGCCGTGTTTCATGACATCGCCCAGACATATGTTCGGGGGCGGCGCGCTGATGTGAGCGCGCCAGCCTCGGAGGGCGCAAGGTTGCGAAACAAGATGGGTGAGGAAACCACTCCCAACGTTGCGCTTGTTACCGGCGCTGCAGGATTTATCGGATATCATCTTTGCGAAGCGCTTATTGCAAAGGGCGTCGACGTAATCGGCGTTGATAATCTCAACGCCTATTATGATCCGACTTTGAAGCAGGCCCGGTTGGCGCGCCTCGCACGACACGAGGCGTTCGCTTTTCACCAGGTCGACATTGCGCAGCCGGAAGCCTTGCGAGCCGTACCTAGGCTCGACGCTGTCGAGGTCGTTGCGCATCTGGCGGCGCAAGCGGGCGTTCGCTATTCAATCGAGCATCCGTTTTCCTATGTCGAAGCGAATGTGGTGGGGCACCTTTCCATTCTTGAAATGGTGCGCGGGCACAGGCGTAGGCCACGCCTCGTCTACGCCTCGTCAAGTTCGGTCTATGGCGCCAACGAAAAGCGCCCCTTCGCGGAAACCGACCCGGTCGACCATCCGGTGTCGCTCTACGCGGCGACGAAACGGGCATCCGAACTAATCAGCGAATCCTATGCCCGTCTATACGGCATCGAACAAATCGGCTTGCGGTTTTTTACCGTGTACGGTCGGTACGGCCGACCAGACATGGCGTACTGGCTGTTCACCGACGCTATCCTCAACGGCCGGCCAATCGAGCTTTTCAATAATGGCAACGTCGAGCGCGACTTCACTCATATTGATGACATCATCGCCGGCGTGATGGCGACGATCGTCCGCCCGCCGCATTTCAATGGCGCGGCTCCGCACCGGGTTTACAATATCGGCGACAATAAACCCCGATCGCTGAGCCTGCTCGTTGACCTGATCGAGGCGGCGACCGGCAAGAAAGCGATGCGCTCGCTGGGCCCTGCCCAACCGGGAGATGTGGCGGCGACATGGGCCGATATCAGCGCAATCGCCGCCGACTACGGCTATGCGCCCCGTGTTGATCTTGACGCCGGGATCGCCGACTTCGTCGCGTGGTTCCGCGATTATCACGCGTAAGACGTTCACGGGGTCGACGGATCACGCTCCGGGGCGACGACGCAACGAAAGGACGGGCGACCATGAAATTCCTTGTTTTCGGGCGAACGGGCCAGGTTGCGCAGGCGCTTCGCGAAGCAGCGCTCCCCAGGAAAGCCAGCCTCGTCGCGATGGGTCGCGAGGCGGCGGACCTTTCGATACCGGGCGCCGTTGCTGAGGCAATTGCTAAGCACCAGCCGGATGTCGTGATGAACGCGGCAGCCTATACGGCGGTCGATCAGGCCGAGACGGAGCGGGAACTCGCCACGGCCGTCAACGCCGCCGCACCCGCGGAAATGGCGGCTGCCGCGGCTGCCATCGGCGCGCCATTCATTCATCTGTCGACCGACTACGTCTTCGACGGAACCAGCGACCGACCCTATGTGGAAACCGACGCGACCGGTCCCTTGCAAGTCTATGGAGCCAGCAAGCTGGCGGGCGAGGAAGCGGTTAGCCGCGCCGGGGGCGCCTATGCGATTCTGCGCACCTCCTGGGTATTTTCGCCGCACGGACGGAATTTTGTGAAAACCATGCTGCGGCTCGGGGCCGAGCGCCCGGAGATTTCCGTCGTCGCCGACCAGTTCGGCAAACCAACGCCGGCCGCAGCCATCGCGGCAGCGATGATCAAGGTAGCATTGGCGCTCCGTGACGATCCGGCGCGTTCCGGCATCTATCACTTCGCTGGCGATAACGAGACGAATTGGGCCGATTTCGCTCGCGAAACATTCTCTGCAGCAGGACTTTCAGCGTTGGTTCGAGATATTGCGACGTCGGATTATCCGACCCCGGCCAAACGACCGGCCTATTCAACACTCAACTGCGCGGCCATCGGCTCAGCGTTTGGCGTCACACCGCCAGACTGGCGAGCTGCCCTGCGGGAGGTCATTCGGGGGTAGGGAGTTAACCAATTCGATCAAACTCCGCACAGTTTGCTTACGTACTCACTCAAAATATTACACTCCTTACCGGCCACCTATTTTAAACCGCCAAAGCTGTTGCAAAATCAAAATTAACTTAATGCATGCTACGCCTGAAGGATGGACATGGGCTCTGAAAGGCAGCTGAACAGTAGTGCGCCCCGCAACCTCGGAGTCGGTGCCGAGAGTGCTGGCGACGAAACATTTGCGCGACTGACTGCAACTTTCGCCGATCGCGCGACCGAAAACGCTTACCAAGATTTTATCATTAACAACAAGGCGATACGCGAGAGCCGCCTGTGTCAATTATTAGTTGGCGTTTACTTTTTGTATGGGATACTCGATATATTAACAATCAAAGAAAACCTTAGTTTGATTCTGACTGTTCGCTGGTTGGTAATAACGCCAGTTGTCTTTCTGTGCGCTTCGGCCTCCTTCTTTCCGGCATTAAAAAAACGGTTTGCTTACGCTCACACGTTCGGCGTTTTTATATTTGCCATATCAATCGTATGGATGATCTCCATACTGCCTCCAAATAACTCCCCGCCTTACATTATCGGCGTTTTGATGGTTTTTATATTTGCCTCGTGCAATATTATTATGCCGTTTCTGGCTGCAAGCGCCGTTTTCGTAATAACTGCAGTTATCTATTCTGCGATGTTACTGATGGTGAATGACTTTTCATCGACACAGGTCATCTCGGGCTTCTTTTTTATGACATCTTCCGTCATAGTCGCAATCGCTACAAACTATCGACAGGAAACACGATCGCGATTGATATGGTTCCGTGAGCGTCAACGGGAACTTGACGCACAGCATATTCGTTCTCTCATGATTGAAGCGACAGCTGCCGATCAATCCAAAATTAATTTTTTATCGATCTTGAGCCACGAACTAAAAACGCCGCTACACCAGATCATTGGTTTCACAGAGATCGTGGTCTCCCAGGATCGAGAACTTCCAAACTGCGATCGTTCGAGCTTCCTCCAGGAAATACATATTGCTGCGACGCGCCTTCTTGGGCAGATCGGCAAGATGTTGCGTTATGCAGATGCTGTCGCCGGAAAGCTCGCCTATAACGCCGACTTCTACCCTATTGCGGAAGTTGTGGAAACAGCCGTTGGCGAAGCCTGTTTGAAGGCTGAGGCTGCACAAGTTGAACTGGTCGCTAAAGACGTCAAAGCGGCGACGATTAATCTAGACCATGTCACAACCGCATATGCTGTTGGGCTAATCATCGACAACGCAATTAAGGCGTCACCTGCCGGCTCTTCTGTTCGGCTTGTCGGCGAACTGTCAAGAGATGGTGCGTACGAACTGAAAGTGATAGATGCCGGTTGCGGAATGTCGCCTGCGCAGATCAAAAAGGCGCTAGCTCCTTTCTCGCAGTCGTTTGAAGCCAAGACCCGACCGACGGAAGGCATCGGCCTTGGTCTAACGCTTGCTCAAAAGGTCTTAGGAGATCAACAAATTTCTTTATCAATTGACTCAACAGAAGGCGTTGGCACTTCAGTCACGCTAAACTTTCCATCTGATTTGGTCCAAAGCCGCATTCCGAGCCCCGGGCCGAGCCCCGGACAAAGCTCAAACGCGGCATAACTCAAACCAAATTACCGATAATTCGGAAAGGCGCCGGAAATGTATTTTGCGTTAGCGGTCGATGCGCAGAAAATGAACCGCATCAGTGGCGTCGCTTAGCACGGCACAGCGCGCGCCACTTACTGCCTGCGCCATGTTAGTCATTTCGCCAACGTTGCGGAAAAAAAGTGACCAATCAGTTAGATATTCGCAGGGCCAAATCATTCCCGAATGGGCATCATTAACATTTCCGATGATGATCTGTCCGCCCGGCTTCAAGTATTCCGCCATACGGGCCACGAATCGCTGCGCTAGCAACGGGTTAAGATAATCCACAAGGCCGGCGGAATAGATGAGGTCTTGATCGGCCAGAAGCGAAGATAACGAGCTCGGTTTCAGCATGTCCTTGAACGATATATTGAGCGCTTGCACGCTAAGACGCCCGGCCCCTTCAAGAGCGGACGTGCGTTGGACGGCTCGCTCAAGAGCGCGCGGCTCCTGATCGACGAGCGTCGCGTCCCAACCGTAATTCTGCCCGGACGTAAGCAAAACACGATCGAGCTCGCGCGCAGTGCCTGAGCCAATACTCATGAGCCGAATTGGGCCGCGTTCCGGGCCGCGGATATCAGCAAAATCTACAATTAAGTCCGCAAGGCGTTCCATCCGCGATTTTACCGGATAGGCCGCAGAAATGCTGATGAGGTGCAGGAACATCTGGCGGATCGTCACGCCGACGGGCCGCTGTTCGTAGATGTATTCCATGATCTGGTAATCGCCCGGGTAACCGAGCGGCTTGAAATATGTCCTCGCCCAACCGGGCCCTTCGACCAGCGTCGGCGTCACGACGCGCTCCGTAAACGCCTTGAGCGCAGCGCGCGCTTCCGGGTCGCGATGCAGCGGGATGACGAGATCGTTACCCGCTTCCAGTAACGCCTTCCATTCCTGCGTCGCAGAGGCGTTCAGGTCGCGCGCGATCTCTTCTTTCTCTGCGATCGTCAGACGGTTTTCAATGCGCGAGAAAACCTGCTCGATCCGGTCGAGATATGCGCCGACGAATGAAAGGACATCGGCGCAGAAGGCCTTATAGGCAACGGGAACCACCGGCGCAGCGCCAATCGCGGGCGCCCGGCGCACAAGGGCGCGCGCATTTTGGTTCACTAATGCGTCCAGGTCGAAATGGCCTTGTTCAAGCGCAAAGGCGGAAAAGCCCCGACCGTACTTCACGTCGATGCGGACCTGGCGAGCGCGGGCCCGGAAGAGTTCGCCTCCCCGCTGGACCAGCCTCAACACGCCGCGGCGGTTGATTTCCGGCAGCGTCTCCTGATCGCCCTCGGGCTCAAATGCGGCGCCCGCGCCGTTGGCGCTGATGTCGCGCAACGCGAACGGCTCTTCGTCGAAAAACAATGTAGGCGGTTCGCCTGCGAAGAGTTCTATGGCTGCATGACGGCGCGGGCGAAAAAACCGCGCCCGTCCTTCAGCGCCGCTCAACTCCTCATATGTTTTTGCCATTTATTACGCCCCGCCACCCGTGAACTATTTCACCGCCCTTTCCAGTATTCCTAATAAAACATTAATTTCAATCGGCTTTCCATCACAATTGCGCCGATTTCGCCCATCACCGGCCGAAATCGAGGTGCGCTTGCTGCCTTAACTGCATCGCGGAGCGATCCTGGGCGCTTCCAAATCGAACCGACGCTGCTCATAACGTTAGTTGGTAAGCTCCCTCACGCTCAGCTTTGCATGGCAGGAAATCCCATGAAAAACCGTCTGTTGGCCGCTGCCCTGTCAATTTCGCCGACGCTTGCGCCAGGCGCATCGCTGGCGGGCGGGTTTGCGC
>JBGTFV010000160.1:0-2356 GCA_041747095.1 Parvularculaceae bacterium | reverse complement strand
GGGGAATATCTCGTTGATCTTGCTCCGGACATTCACGGCCGCGTCGCATACTTGCGGATTTCCCTCGATATTCAGCCGGCATCGCCAGTCGCCTTGGCGGCGATAGAAGCTGAGCGCCCGGCAGTTGATGAACGGATCAATTTCTTTCTCCGGCAATTGACGCCGGAGGATCTCGACGGTTCAGAGGCGTCAATCCGTTTGAAGTCCGAATTGCGCCGGCGCATTGAACTGGCGGCGGGCGAGGGCGCCGTTCGCGACGTTATCGTTAGCCAGCTGATCGTACAGTAGGAGCGCTCATGCCCTCGCTTTCATCGGCCGCATCGACAAAAAGAAAGACCGAACCGTCGGGCGGCGAGGATGACGTGACCTGGACGCTTCCCGGAATGCGCAAGGATGGAGGAGCGCAAGGCGGCAATTTCGAAGATATTCTGGGCATCGATTTCAACGCGACCGGCGCTGACCGCTCCGGACTGGGCGCGCTCGTCAATTCGGCGCTTGTCGCGCATCAGCGTCTGCCGGTTCTCGAGGCAATCTTCGATCGCACCGCGCGCCGCATGTCGACGAGCCTTCGCCAGATGACGGATGAGGCAGCCGACGTCACGCTTGACGACGTTTCCTCAACGCGGCTCGGCGATTTCCTTGAGAGTCAGGAGACGGGCGTTGTGATCGGCGTCATCCGGTCGCAAAAACTTGAGTCTTACTGCCTCATGGCGGCGGATGGCTTGCTCGTACATGCGGTCGTTGACCTGTTGCTCGGCGCCCGGCGCAGCGGGGCTTCGATAGAAGCTGAAGGGCGCGCATTCACCGCCATCGAACTTGGTCTTGCGCAGCGCGTGCTACAGGCGCTGGTTGCCGACTTTAACGAGGCCTTTCGCCCCATCGAGGAGGCCGGATTCGCCATTGAACGGATCGAGACAACGTCGCGTTTCGCCGCCATCGCACAGGACGCAAGCGTGTGCGCGCTGGCGAAATTCCGGATACGAATGGGCGGCGTTTCTACGAGGCTTTCGCTGCTGATCCCGCATTCCTCGATCGAGCCCGTGCGGGATATCCTGTTACGCGACTTCGTCAATGAGGCTGGGGCAACCGCCAACAATTGGCGTACGCACCTCGCTGCGGAAGTCAGGTCAACTGAAATAGAGGTGACGGCGGTGCTGGCCGAACCCGTGCTGACCATACGTGCGCTGCAACAACTCGAAATCGGCAGTACGCTGGCGCTTGGAAGATCCGGCGGCGCAGACATCGGACTGCATGCGGGCGGCGCCCGAATCGCGCGCGGCCGCTTCGGGCGGGCCGGCGATTGGTTGGCGGTGCGCCTGCAAACAGCGCCGGATGGCGGCGAGGCGCTCGCCGCAGCCTCAGTGGCGGAGGCGATAAATGACCGTTAGTCTGTTGGCTGATCTTATGATGAGCGGCCTGCTTGTCGGGGCGGCTTTGCTGCTTTGGCAATTCAACCGGCGGCTGGGCGCATTTCGCACTGCACAGTCGGAAATGCGAGAGGCAGTGTCGACGTTTGATGCGGCGGCTCAACGCGCAGAAGAAAGCCTGAAGCGCATTGAGGCGACCGGCCGAATGCGCAATGTCGAGTTCGAGCGCGCCATGCGCCGCGTCGGGGATCTCGCGACCGAGCTTTCCGTAATGGCGGCCGCAGGCGACCGCTCCGCAGAGCGCCTCGAGCAATTGATAGCCTCGGCGCGCGATGCTGCTCAGGCTCTGGACGCTGCTCGGCTAATCGAAACGGATCGCGCAGCATGAGTGAAAAAAGCGCAGTCGCTATTCCGCGAATCGTTCCTGTACTGATCCTCTGCCTGCTCGCGGTTGCGGCGATAAAGCTGAGCCGGGTCGGCTTTGGCTTTTCGTCAGCCGGAAGTGCGCCTGTTGAGGCGTTGGGTGGCGGCGGCGCGCCGCAAACTGATCAGGCTATACCGCGAGAGGACGCTCCCTTACAAAGCGGCGGCGAGCGGCTGGCGGGCCTTCTGGCTGAGCGCGCCGCAGCGCTTGATCGCCGCGAAGCTGAGATCGATACCCGTGAGAAGCTGCTGCAAGCAACCGAGCGGCGGCTTGAAGCTTTGGAGAGCGCGGTCGAGGCGAGCAGGCTCGCACTCGCGATCGAGGAACAAAACATCGAGCAAGGCGAGCTCGAGCGGTTCCGCGCGCTGTCAACCGCGTATGAACGGATGAAACCCCGCGACGCCGCGCCGATATTTGAGGCGCTGGGCGACGATATCCTTGAGCCCATCGCCGCCGGCATGCGCACGCAGGCGCTCGCCGGCGTTCTCGCTGAAATGCAGCCAGAAAAAGCCCGGGCGCTGACAGAAAAGCTTGCCGCGCGTGCGAGGCGCGAAGCCGCGCGCAC
>JBGTFV010000159.1:0-10254 GCA_041747095.1 Parvularculaceae bacterium | reverse complement strand
GACGCGCCCGACAGGTCGAGCGCCCACAACCGCATCAAGACGCGCAGCGCCGCTGCGGCGTCCGCCGAGCCGCCGCCGACGCCCGAGGCGATCGGCAGGTTCTTCTCAAGGATAATACGCGCCCCGGAATTTACCCCTGTTGCCGCGCGCAGCGCGGCTGCCGCGCGCCAGACAAGATTCCTGTGGATCGGTTCGCCGGCGAGTTTTGCGGCAAATGGGCCTTCGATTTCGAGCGATAAGTCACGCGCGGGAGCGGCGCGGACGACGTCGCCCTGTTCAGTAAAGACAAATAGGCTCGTTAGCTCGTGCAGCCTGTCCGCGCGAAGGCCGCCAACATGAAGAAACAGGTTGATCTTCGCCGGCGCCGCCTCAATGATCACGGCGCGTTCGCCTTGGCGTCCAGACCGCGTTCGATCTTCCGTAACAGGACAGTTCTAACCTTTTCGGAGGGATCGAGTTCAAGCGCGCGCCGCCATTCGTAGCCGGCCTCAAGCGTGCGCCCGACCCGCCAGTAGGCGTCGCCGAGATGGTCTGTAATTGTTGGATCGCCGGGCTCGAGCGTCGCCGCACGCTCAAGATGCGGAATCGCTTTCTGATATTCGCCGCGCTGATAATGCGCCCACCCCAGACTGTCGATGATCGCGCCTGATGACGGCTCGAGCGCAACGGCTTTCTCGATTAGCGCGAACGCCTCATCAAGGTTTTCACCGCGCTCGGCCCAACTATAACCGAGATAGTTCAGCGCGATCGGCTCTTCCGGAGCGATTTCAACCGCGCGCTTGAGATCCGCCTCCGCCTTTGGCCACTGCCCGAGTTCGAGCAGCGACGCGGCGCGAGCAATGAAATAGCGCCATGTGTCGTCAGGCGCTTCATCGCCGATACGTTCAATCGCGCTCGTGGCGGCTTCCGCCGCTTCGCCGTGGCGTTCGTCATTGGCGAGAACGCCGGCGAGCGTCAGTCGCGCTTCCAGCGACGTCGCATCGGCGCGAATGGCGCGATTGAGAACGCGCTCGGCGCCCGCAACATCGCCAGCCCGGGCGAGGCCGGCCGCGATTTCAATCTGGGCCTGCTCAAAATGCGGCGATTTCGCGGGAATCGCTGAGAGAATTTCGGCCGCGCGCGGATAATCGCCGTATACATTGAAAATGGAACTCGCAAGGCGGCGCGCCTCGACAAGGTCCGGATCAAGATAGATTGCCAACTGCGCCAGCGCGAGCGGTAGGTTATAACGCGGGTCGCTCACCCGAAACCCGGCGTCAGCGGCGCGCTGGCGCTGGCCGATCGTTTGTTCGAGCACTGCCCCGGCGAACGAATAAAGGGCGATCGCGACGCCTTCGTTAGGCTTCACTGACCGGTATGCAGAATTGCGGCGCTTTTTCGTCAGGCGCTCAAGTCCGGCCTCCGCAAGCCGGCGCGTTGGGCCGGGTTCCGACAGAAGCAAAGTGTAGTAATCCCGCGCTGCGTCCACATCGCCCGCGCGCTCCAGAAAGGCGCCATAAGCGGCGCGGCCGACAGGGCCGCCAAAACTAAACACTGAGAGTTGGTGCGCCACGCGCGCGGCTTCGATATCGCCCGCCATCTCGGCAAGCAGCGCACGATGGGTTGCGTCAAATCCCTTGAACAGATCGTCTCCGCCGGTTCCCAGCATCGCGAGCGCAGAAACTGGTCCCGCAATTCCGCTCTCGATCCAGACTTCGGCAAGGTGAGACATCGAATTGAGCAGCGGATCGCGGAAGTCGCGCGCCAGTTCCGCCCGCGCCTCCAAGAGGCGCCCTTTTTTGATTGCGATTGCCGCAAGCGTGATCTGAGAAAGTCCGTCAGGCGCCCCCTCTGCGGCGGAGAGGCTACGGGCGAAGGGCGCGGCCGCCTCAATCGAGCCTGAGGCCAGATTATAGAACAAAGCGTCGCGCGCCACGCTGGCTTGTCCGGGCGAGGCCTGCGCCGCCGAGCCAAACGCTGTCGCCGCTTCACCCACCGCATTCTGGCCAGCCGCGAAACGGCCGCTCAGATAATTCGCCGTGACCGCGCTCCGGGCGGGCCCGGAGACGCATCCAGCGAGTGCGACAGCGATAGCCAGCAATCCGGCGATGCGGCGATGCGATGGTGAATTTAACAAAAGACCGACCCTCACATATTCGGATAGTTCGGGCCGCCGCCACCTTCTGGCGTGACCCATTCTATATTCTGCGACGGATCCTTAATATCGCATGTCTTGCAGTGCACGCAGTTTTGCGCGTTGATCTGGAACCTCGCCCCCTCGTCCCCCTCTGCCGCCAGCACTTCGTACACGCCCGCCGGGCAGTAGCGTTGCGCAGGTTCGGCATAGACCGGCAGATTGATTGAGATAGGCACGGACGGATCTTTCAACACGAGGTGAGAAGGCTGATCTTCCTCATGGTTGGTCGCCGAAAACGCCACATTCGTCAGGCGGTCGAAGGTCAAGACGCCATCGGCCCTTGGATAGTCGATATGCGGATGCTTGTCGGCAGGTTCGGTTGACTGCGCGTCATTTTTACCGTGCTTCAGCGTGCCAAAGAACGACAATCCCGGCGCAATGGTATTCGTCCACAGATCAATTCCAGCCAGCGCAATGCCGCCCAGTATCGTGCCATGGTTTGACCAAAGCGGCTTGGCGTTGCGCACTTCGTAAAGCTCACGCCGTACGGAGGATTGCTCGTAGCGCGCCTCGTAGGCAGAGAGCTCATCGCCCTCCCGGCCCTCCCCAATAGCTTCAAACGCCGCGTCCGCCGCCATGATGCCGGTCAACATGGCGTTATGATTGCCCTTTATCCGAGGCACATTCACGAAGCCCGCTGCGCAGCCGATAAGCGCGCCGCCAGGGAACGTCAGTTTTGGCACGGACTGAAATCCGCCTTCCGTAATGGCGCGGGAGCCATAAGCGATGCGTTTACCGCCAGCGAGCAGTTCAGCAATCTCGGGGTGCTGCTTGAACCGCTGAAATTCCCCATACGGATAAAGGTGGGGATTTTTGTAATTCAGGTGAACGACAAAACCGAGCGCTATCGTATTGTCGGAATAGTGATAGAGGAACGATCCGCCGCCGGTCGCATTATCGAGGGGCCAACCGAAGGTGTGCTGCACATGACCGGGCCGGCTCTTTTCCGGTTGGATTTCCCATAGCTCTTTAAGGCCGATGCCGTATTTCTGCGGATCCCGGCCCTCGTCGAGCTTGAAACCGGATATCAGCCTCTTGGCGAGCGAGCCGCGCGCGCCCTCCGCAATCAGCACGTATTTTCCGGTGAGTTCCATGCCGGGGAAATAATTCTCCGTTGGCTTCCCGTCCCTGCCAACGCCAACCACGCCGACGACGACCCCCTTCACGGATCCATCCTCGCGATAAAGCAGATTTGACGCCGCCATGCCCGGATAGATCTCAACGCCCATCGCCTCAGCCTGTCCGGCGAGCCAACGGCAGACGTTGCCCATGGACACGATATAATTGCCGTGGTTCTTGACCATTGGCGGCATGAGAAACACCGGCAGGGGCAAGCCGCCAGCGGGGCCATAAAACTTTATTGATTCCGAGAGCACGGGCGTGTCGAGCGGCGCGCCTCGCTCCTTCCAGTCAGGGAACAGCTCGTTCAACCCGACGGGGTCGAGCACCGCGCCCGACAATATGTGCGCCCCGACCTCAGAGCCTTTTTCGATGACGACAACGTTGATATCCGCGCCTGTCTGGGCTGCGCGTTGCTTAAGCCGGATCGCCGCTGAAAGTCCTGCCGCCCCCGCGCCAACGATCACGACGTCAAATTCCATACGTTCACGTTCAGGCGCGTCTTCGAACATCTCAGGCTTCCTTCATCAAGGCTGGAACGCTTGGCAAAACGGTCGCAATGCCGTCGCCGGGTGAGCTTTCTGGCAAAATCCATGAGTAAAAGCCATCAGGCTCGGCGTCGCGCCCTTGAACCAGCGGGACCAGCTCTGGGCAGTTTAGGCAGTTCGGTTGTTGGGGGGAATTTGACGGGCGAGCAAGTCCTCCTCGGGATGTGCTTGCTGCGGGGCGTGGGCGCCTTTAGGTCTTGAGGGATGGAACCAATCGGCTCTTCTGCGGGGCTGCGCGCTTTCTTCAAATGGCACGCTGAAATGGGGGTCGACATTGCTGTCGGCGAGTCCCCCGTGAACCTTTTTACCCCTGCATCCAACGTTTCAACCTCGCCAACCGAGGATCGGACGCGACAGCCTGTCGCTCGGACCGAGCGCATTGGCATCCCCGTTGCGCCGCCCAGCGTTCGGATCGACGCGCCGACGATCGTACCTGCTGACGAGGCGGTAGCGCTCGCCCGCGTAACGGCCGCAGCCTGCCGCGATGTCGACGCTCTCCGCGAAGCGGTGCTGGCGTTCAAAGGCTGTTCGTTGAAGGCTGGGGCGCGCTCCACGGTCTTTGCGGAAGGCGTGACCGGAGCGCCATTGCTCGTTATGGGCGAGGCGCCAGGTCGCGAAGAGGACGAGAAAGGCCGTCCGTTCGTCGGCCGCGCCGGACAACTGCTTGATCGCATGCTGGCGGCAATCGGATACTCGCGTAGCGCGAACGCGCTTATTTCCAATGTCATTTACTGGCGCCCGCCGGGAAATCGCGCCCCGACGCAAGTTGAGATGGCGATCTGCCGGCCATTTGCGGAACGACTGATCGAACTCTCCCAGCCAAAAGCCGTGCTTCTCGTCGGCGGCGCGCCAACCCAAGCGCTTCTTGGCCTTGCCGGCATTACTCGAGCGCGCGGCGCCTGGCGCCAGATTGAAACTTCTGGCGGGATGGCAGCAGCCGCACTTCCCACCTTGCACCCGGCGTTTCTGTTGCGCCAACCCCAACAAAAACGCGTCGTTTGGCGCGATCTGCTATCGCTGGAAGCGCGCTTAAGCAGAAGTTAAGATTGACTTACCTAAGTTTAAGCCGATCCCGGCGATACCCCACGGGTCCGCCGGATAAACCGGCCGGCAGATTGAACCGACTGACTTTCCGGCAGCTTCGCCTGCCCAGTGAAGAGTAGGAGCGACGGAATGGGACTGAACTGCGCAGCGGCTAAAATTGGGGCCAGCCTGCTCGTCCTTGGTTTGCTCTGCTCCGGCAAGGCGGCGTCGGCGACCCAGGAAGGGGGAACGCCGTCAATCCTGGTGTCGGCGCAGGCAAGCGAAGCCGCCCTTCCCAAACTTACCGTCCTTTCGGCGGCGGATGTCGCGCTCTACGGCGAAATCTTCGCCCTTCAGGAAGAAGCCCGATGGGCGCAAGCCGAGGCGCGGATCGCGAAACTCTCCGACCCTATCTTGATGGGCTATGTGCGCCGCCAACGCCTTCTTCACCCTACCGGCCACCGCTCGACATACGCGGAACTGAAAGAATGGATGGCGTTCTACGCCGACCATCCGGCCGCTGAAAACATATATGCGCTGGCGCTGAAAAGGCGCGGACGGGGCGATACGTTGCCGGTCCGGCCGCAGGGACGCAAATGGCGCAGCGATGCGCCGCCGACGCTGCATCCAGAACTGGAGGCGGATTACGCCGCGACAAGCAGACCGCTCCTGACGCAGATCGAAGGACGGGTCCGCTATCTGATCAAAAAAGAACAGGCGAACGACGCGTTGGGAGAAATCGAACAGCATCTCGCGCGACGGACGATCACGGAAAAGCAATACGATCGCATGCGATCATGGGTGGCAGCGAGTTACTATTACCAAGGTTATCTAGGATCCGCGCAGCGCATCGCTGACGAAGTCGCCGCGCGCAATGGCGAAGTTGCGGTGCTCGCGCACTGGATTTCGGGACTGATCGCCTTTCGAGAAGGGAATGCGCTCCGCGCCTTCCAGCAGTTCGACGCCATGGCCGCAGTGGAAACGCAGGACGATGACTTGCGCGCTGCGGCGGGCTTTTGGGGCGCGCGAACCGCGTTGGCTGCCGGACGCGCGGACCGCGTGGCGTCAAATCTGGAGATTGCGGCCGGGTTGCCGTTCACGTTTTACGGACAGCTTGCACTCGCTCAACTTGGACGCGACCCTCAGATCGACTGGACGCCGCCACCGCTTTCGATGGACGGCTTCGCCCGTCTCGCCGCAGCGCACCCGGCTGCCCGCCGCGCCGTAGCGCTTGCTGAAGTTGGCTTGCGGGAGGAAGCCGACCTTGAGCTTCGCTGGCTGAACGGTGCGATAGACGACCATTTCGACCGCGAACTGCTCGCCGTTGCTTGCGCGCTCGATCTGCCGGCAGCGCAAATCGATATTGCGCTTGGCAGCAGCGCACGCGGTCTTGCCGCAGGCCTTTATCCAGTGCCGCAATATCAGCCAGCCAATGGTTTTCAGGCGGACCCGGCGCTCATCTACGCGCTGATGCGGCAGGAATCAAAGTTCAAGGTCGAAGCGACAAGCCGCGTCGGCGCACGCGGCTTGATGCAATTAATGCCGCGTACGGCAAGCTACATTGCGAGGGACAAGTCGTTGCAGAGCAAGAAAGGCGTCGAGCGTCTTTATGATCCTGCGTACAATCTTCAACTCGGCCAACAATACGTCCAGCATCTGATCAACACAACGGCGCAAGGCGATCTTTTCCAGATGGCCGTTGCCTATAATGGCGGACCGGGCAATCTGCGTCGCTGGAAAGCGGAAGTTCCTATCGACGATCCGTTGCTCTTTATCGAGAGCATTCCGAATACGGAAAGCCGGGATTTCGTCGAGAAGGTCCTGACCAACTATTGGATATATCAGTCTCGGCTCGGCAAGCCGGCGCGTTCACGGGATGAGGTGGCCGCGGGGCGGCTGCCACTCTACGATGCGCTCGATCAGGCAGCGGCAAACTGAGTCTCGGCAGTCAACCGATGTGAATTGAGTGACGGCGCCGGGCGGGCGCGAATGAGAACCCCGTCTGGCGCGCATGCGTCAGACCTTTTCGAGACCCATCACATCCATGATCGCCGGCCCGAGGATAACGGCGAATAGAACCGGCAGGAAGAAGCCGATCATCGGCACTGTCAGCTTTGGCGGCAGTGCGGCCGCCTTGCGCTCTGCTTCCTGCATCCTGAAATCTCGGTTTTCCTGGGCCATGACGCGCAGCGATTGACCGAGCGGCGTACCGTACTTCTCAGATTGTATAAGCGCCGTCGTCACGCCTTTGACACCATCGAGGCCCGTGCGTTCCGCCAGATTGATGTAGGCCTGCCGGCGCTCTTGAAGATAGGAGAGCTCCGCGACGGTCAGGCCCAATTCCTCGCCGAGTTCCGGCGAGCCCTGTCCCACTTCGACGCCAACTTTCTGCAGCGCCGCTTCGATAGACATGCCCGCCTCAACGCAAATCAGGAGAAGGTCGAGTGCGTCAGGCCAAGCGAGTTGGATCTGTTGCTGGCGCTTCGAGATCGCGTTCTTGATGTACATGCCCGGCAAATAGAAGCCGGAAAAGAACGCAAAAAACGTCGCAAGCAGTTTGCCGAAATTGTCTTTGATTTCAAAGCCGTTGAAGACATAGACGTAGATCGCAACAACAAAGGCCGCGACAAACGGCATGCCAAGGCGCGCCGCCATGAAAATGAAAACCGGGCGCTGGCCGCGGAATCCAGCCATCATCAATTTCTTGCGAGCCTCGTTCGCATCGAAGACTTCAAATAGCTTCAGACTTTCGACGATTTCCTTCAGTACGCCCTGCGCGGATGCGGCGCGCAGGCCCTGACCGCGCTTGCTGAAATTTTCGCGCTGCTGTTGGCGCAAGCGATCGCGATAGTCATTAACGCTCTTCATCCGCTCCTGCAGGCGGTCCTTTACAAAGAACGGCTCAAGGATGGTGAACACTGTCGCGATCGATGCGAGAGCGATCAGGAGCGAGATCTGAAACTGCCGGTCCGTAGCGGTATTGATGATCGCATCCATTGGAAATCAAACCTTGATCTGCATCATCTGCTTCATGACGAAAATGCCCGTGCCCATCCACAACCCTGCGCCAAGAAGGATGAAATTGCCCGTACGAGTCGTGAAGAGCGGAACGAGATAATCAGGCGTGGAGAGCTGCACAGCGCCCATAACGAGAAATGGCAAAGCGCCGATGATCATAGCTGACGCTTTCGCTTCGGAAGATAGCGCACGGATTTTGCCTTCCATCAGCTTGCGCCCGCGCAGAACGTTAGCAAGGTTGTTCAGCGCCTCGGCGAGGTTACCGCCCGTCTTTTGCTGGATCATCAGCACAATGCCGAAAAAGCTTACCTCTTGCAGCGGCATTCTCTCCAGCATCCGCTGAAGCGATTGCTCGAGCGAAAGACCAACGCGCATGCCCTCGACTAATTGATGGAATTCCTCATTGACGGGCTTGGGCGCTTCAGAGGCGATAATCTTCAAACATTCGCTGACTGGCAGGCCAGACTTTACACCGCGGACGATCACATCGATCGCGTTCGAGAATTCATCCGCAAATTTCTTCTGACGGCGCTTTCGGTAAAATCCGATGAACCAATGCGGCAGGCCCAAGCCGCCCACGAAAATGAGCGCGCCGGTGATGAGCGGCTTCTGCCCTGAGATAAAGCCGATAAAGCCGAGCGTCGCGGCGGTAGCGAGTGAAGCGAGGTAGAACTGCTTCGGCGTAATGGCGAGCCCAGCCTGCTCGAGTCTTTGCTGCAGCGACAGGCGCGGCTTTTTCTTGTTTTTCTTCGCCTGGTTTTCAACCTTGGCGAGCGCCTCGGTTACCTTTCGGCGACGATCCTTCGTCGCCGCCTCATTGTTTGCCGCCGCCCCGCTGCGGCGGACGGCCTTCTGCACATCCAGCGCCGCAAGCCTTTTCTTGGCCTTGTCGCTGCTGCTCGGCGCAAATACCACGAAACCGACCGCGGCAAGGCAGACGAGACCTAAAACGCCAATGACGAGAAGCTGCGGGTTCATGAGCGGCTACTCCGCGGCGGCGTCGAGCGCGGCAGCCAGTTCGGCGTCCTTGCCGTAATACCGGGCCCGGTCCCAGAATGCGGGTCGCGCGATGCCCGTTGATTTGTGACGCCCTATAAGCTTGCCATTTTCATCCTCACCGGTCATGTCGAACACGAAGAGGTCCTGCGTAATTATGGTATCACCCTCGGTGCCGAGAACTTCAGTAATGTGAGTGATGCGGCGTGATCCGTCACGAAGACGCGCGGCCTGAATGATGATGTCGATCGATCCAACCATCATTTCACGGATGGTCTTTGACGGTAGGCCGTAACCGCCCATAGTGATCATGGATTCAATACGCTGTAACGCCTCGCGGGGAGAGTTCGCGTGGAGCGTACCCATGGAGCCGTCATGGCCCGTATTCATGGCCTGCAGAAGGTCGAAAGCCTCTGGTCCACGCACCTCGCCGACGATAATGCGTTCAGGTCGCATGCGAAGGCAGTTCTTCACGAGATCGCGCATCGTTACTTCGCCCTGGCCTTCGAGGTTTGGCGGCCGCGTTTCGAGGCGCACCACATGCGGCTGTTGGAGTTGGAGTTCGGCCGCGTCCTCGCAGGTGATGACGCGTTCATCAAGTTCAATGAAACCCGTCATGCAGTTCAGAAGCGTCGTCTTGCCCGAGCCCGTACCGCCGGAAATCAGCGTGTTGATCCGGCACGCGCCGATGATCTCCAGCACTCTCGCGCCCTCTGGTGAGATCGAGCCAAAGTTCACCAGATCGTTGATCCGCAGTTTGTCTTTTTTGAACTTACGAATGGTGAGCGCAGCGCCGTCAATCGACAGCGGCGGCGCAATAACGTTGACCCGGCTACCGTCCGGCAGGCGCGCGTCGCATATGGGGCTTGCTTCATCGACGCGCCGGCCCACCTGGCTGACGATCCGCTGGCAGATGTTCATCAGCTGGGCGTTGTCGCGAAAGCGAACGTTGGTAAGCTGAATTTTGCCGCCGACTTCGATAAACACACGGCTTGCGCCATTCACCATGATGTCGGCGATGTCGTCACGCGCAAGCAGCGGCTCTAGCGGTCCGTAACCGAGAACGTCGTTGCAGATGTCCTGCAGCAGGGCTTCCTGCTCAGCGATCGACATCTGGACGTTCTTGATCGAGATGATCTCGTTGACGATATCGCGGATCTCTTCCGCCGCAGCTTCGGTATCAAGCTGGGCAAGCTGCGATAGATCGATAGTGTCGATCAACGCATTGAAGATCACCGTCTTGGTCTGGAAGTACTCGTCGGTGCGTCCGCCGATTTCAACGGCCTGAACCTTTTTCGCGCCAGATCCCTGCGACACAACGCGGGGCGGCGGCGGCGGCGACGCCTTTTTCGCAACTGGTTTTGGCGCGCCGCC
>JBGTFV010000158.1:0-8459 GCA_041747095.1 Parvularculaceae bacterium | reverse complement strand
CGGCGACGCCGCCGCGCGCGAGGCGCTCGACACCGAATATGAAGACGTCGACCCGGAAGCCTCGGGAAGCGACCGAGCCGAGAACGAATATCGCACCAACGACTGGGCGAATGTCGGCTCAGGCGGCAGCGCAGATGACCGGGAGTTCGGCGACACCCTGACGAGTTCAATCTCGCTGAGCGAACATCTGACCGCCCAACTCCACGTCGCGACCCACGAGCCGGCGCAACTCTTCATCGGGTCATACCTCATCGATACGATCGACGAGGCAGGCTATCTGCGCGAGCCGATCGACGCGATCGCTGACCGCCTCGGCGCGGACATTGCCGACGTCGAAGCCTCTCTGCGCCTCATTCAGACATTCGATCCGTGCGGCGTCGGCGCGCGCGATTTGAAAGAATGCCTGCGCCTTCAACTTGCCGACAAGGACCGGCTCGACCCGACGATGGCGTCCTTCATCGACAATCTGGAGCTGCTTGGAAAAGCGGATCTTGCAGGTCTGATGCGCGTTACTGGCGCCAGCGAGGAAGACGTGCGCGACATGATCGCCGAGGTCAGGGCGCTGACGCCCAAGCCCGGCTATGCGTTCGGCGCGGAAACCGTCCAGGTCGTCATCCCGGACGTGTTCGTGCGAACCGCGCCGGACGGCGGCTGGAAAGTGGAACTGAACAGCGACACCTTGCCTAAGATACTCGTCAACCGCCGGTATTTCTCGGAGGTGTCGAAGACAAAATGTCGCGATGCTGACAATCTTTTTCTCAACGAACAGTTCTCCAACGCGAATTGGCTCGCCAAGAGCCTCGATCAGCGCGCGCGCACGATCCTGAAAGTAGCGAGCGAGATCGTACGGCAGCAGGACGGGTTTCTCGCCTATGGCGTCCGGCATTTGCGGCCGCTCAATCTGAAAGCCGTCGCAGACGCCATCTCGATGCACGAGTCGACCGTGTCGCGCGTGACGGCAAACAAGTACATCGCCACGCCTCGCGGGCTCTTCGAATTGAAATATTTCTTCACGGCGTCGATCTCCGCGACCGAAGGCGGCGAGGCCCATTCAGCCGAGGCGATCCGTCACCGCATTCGCGAAATGATTGAACGCGAAACCCCCGAAGATGTGCTGTCCGACGGCCGGCTCGTCGAGATTTTGCAAGCAGAAGGCGTAGATATCGCTCGCCGGACGATCGCCAAGTATCGTGAAACGATGCATATTCCCTCGTCGGTGGAACGCCGTCGGGCCGCTTTGCGCAAGGCTATTTAGGGCTTTGAATTCGCGGCAGTTCCGCCGATATTAGAAGGCTGGGGCTCGACCGGAGACCGCCGGTCGGCCTGGATGGAGGCCTCATGGACGTTCAGGTCAGCGGAAAAAATATCGAACTCGGCGCCGCCTTGCAGACCCACGTAACCGGACGGCTCACCGACGGCGTCACTAAATATTTCGGACGGGGCGCCGCGGCAGTCGTCACGTTCAGCCGCGAACGGCATCTCGTCGAATGCGAAATGACCGCCCATCTCGACTCAGGCGTGTTTCTCGCGGCTCATGGCGATGGCGGGGATGCTTACGGAGCATTTGATTCCGCTCTGGAAAAGCTCGAAAAACGGGTCCGGCGCTATAAAAGGCGGCTCAAGAACCACCATGCGAACGGCAAGGCGCCCCTGCCCGCAGAATCAGCGGCGTATTCGATTTTGGCCCCTCTCGCGCCCGAACAAGAGAGCAACGTCGCTGACGACGGCTCGGAAGATTACGAGGGCGACCCCACTCCCGTTGTCGTCGCGGAACAGCTTACGTCGCTTCGCGAGATGACCGTCGGGGCCGCCGTTATGCAGCTAGATCTGGCTGAAAGCCCGGCGATCGTCTTCAAGAATGCCGCCCATGGGCGGGTCAATGTTGTTTACCGGCGGCGCGACGGCCATATCGGCTGGGTCGATCCTGGCGCGTAATCGCTTGCAGTGCGCGGATTTCGCGCGCATACGCTGCCGCCGACGTTAACCGAGAGGCAATGAACGAAGCGCAGCGCCGAAACGTGATTAATTCCCTTGCAGCCAAATTGGGACCAATGATGAGATCACCCGACGCAAAACCAGCCTGCGGACGGCGGAGTACGGCAAAATTAGCCGAACAGGTGGTAAAGGTTGCGTGGCCCGGGAATTGAAACGACAAAGCTTGCGATGGGTCGAAAGCGCGGCATTTGCGCCTTGTTAGCGGGCAGAAGGGATTTGCGGGAGACTGAGGTGTTCTGAGGGGATGGAGTCGGCGCTCTTTATTGGCCACGGGAGCGGCGATCGCAGTCGGGTTGGCTAGGGTGAGTAAAACGTGACAGGCATCAGTGAATTTTTGACGATCCAGAGCGTCATTCCGAACTTGCACGCCAAGTGCAAGCGCGAGGCCCTGTCGGCTCTTGCCGATCGCGCCGCAGCTTTCACAGGCGTATCCGCTGATGTTATTCGACAGGCGCTATCGGACAGGGAGCAGCTCGGTTCAACGGGCGTAGGCCGTGGCGTCGCGGTGCCTCATGGCAAGATCGAAGGCCTTGGAAACATCGTCGGCATGCTGGCCCGCATGGAGCGACCGATCGATTTCGACTCGGTCGACGAACAGCCTGTCGATTTGATTTTCGTTTTGCTGGCGCCGGCGGACGCGACAGCCGCGCATTTGAAGGCGCTGGCGAAGGTATCGCGTTTCATGCGCGACGAAGCGAAACGCGAAGCGCTCCGCGGCGCTGATACCGCGGAAGCGCTGCTTGCGATCGCAACAGAAAACGTTCAATCGAACGCAGCCTGAATAGACGAATCTGGCCGCGCTGTTCGCTGGGAAAATAAACGCCGTTAGTGGACGCTTACCGGCGTCATTTCATGCTGGCGGGCAGCGGCAAACGCTAGCGCCCGATCTCCTACGATAGCAATTCGCTGTCCGTCGGCTGCGTGAACCGAATAGAGCGTGGCGTCATCAGGAATGTCAAAGGCTGGCTCGCCGTCCTCATCAATGAGTTCATCGGCGACATCGCGCGCGACAACGCTCCGAACATAGACGAGTTTACGGCCGCCGAGTTCGGCGAGTTCGCTCGGGCTCATCAACAAGCCCCGACTTTTTGCGATCGGACTAAACCCTGGATTGTCGGCCACGTGAGCACCCTCCAAAGCAATCGGCGAGATCCATCCGCCATGGTGAAGGGCAATGGCTATTAAACTGTGAAATTCCTTGCATTTATCCCTTCTGATCGGATGTAGCGCGATATTATAACGTTTCAACGGCTTGTAACGTCGCGGGCGGGGAAAGTTTAATCCGCGCGTTCAAGAATGGTTGCAAATAACGTCGGATCCACGTTCGCTCCCGACAATGTGATGGCTACGGTCCGGTGGTTTGTCTGGATTTTCCCGCCAAGCACAGCCGCCAGCGCCACAGCCCCGCCGGGCTCAACCACGAGCTTTAGCGCGCGGAACGCGAACGCCATCGCCGACACAACCTCCTCGTCAGATACGGCGACCCCGCCACGGGCGTGACGCTGAAGGATTGGCAGCGTCAGTTCGCCGGGCGTTGGCGTCGCAATGGCGTCGCAGATTGTGCGTTTCGAGAGATCAGCCCGCGCGCGCGCGCCGGTCCGCAACGAGACGCCCGTGTCGTCATAAAATGCCGGTTCAGCGACCCACACCTCAGTCTCAGGCGAGATTTCCGAGAGGATCGTCGCACAGCCTGCCGCCAGTCCTCCGCCGCCGCAACACGCGACGAACGCATCAAGATGCGCGCCTGCGGCCGCAGCTTGCTCAAAGGCTTCCAGCGCAACGGTGCCCTGCCCCGCCATGATCTGCGGATGATCGTAGGGCGGCGCAATGGTCAGCCCGCGGTTTGCGGCGATCGCCCGGCCGATCGCCTCACGATCTTCCGTGTAGCGATCGTAAAAGACGATTTCCGCGCCGAGCGCCCGCACCTGGTCGATTTTGATGCGCGGCGCGTCTGCCGGCATGACAATGCAGGCCGGCGCGCCCAGCAGCTTCGCCGCATACGCAACGCCCTGCGCGTGGTTGCCGGAAGACCAGGCGAGCACGCCGCGACGGCGCTCGTCAACGGTCAACTGCGCCAGCAGGTTCATGGCGCCGCGAAACTTGAACGAGCCGAAATGCTGCAGCGTTTCCGCTTTGATCAGCACACGCCCGCCAGCGCGCTCGTTCAACTGGGCGTTCTCAATCAGCGGCGTCTTCACCGCCCAGCCATCCAGTCGCGCTGCTGCGTCGCGCACCGCCGCCGCCGAAGGGGCGTCCTCAATGATGCCTTCTTGGACGGAACTCACCTCATGCTCCCGGTGCGCGAACGGCATAAGCAATTAGCACGATCCCAAGCGCGATGCGGTAGATTACAAATGGCGTGAAACTCATTGAGCGGGTCAGCTTCATGAAGGCGGCAATTGTCAGAAACGCGACGACGAACGAAAGGATCGCAACGATGCCGGCCGCCTCAAGCGTCGCCTGCGCGCCGTCGGTCAGCAGCTTGATCCCTGCAAACAGGCCGAAGGCGGAAATGGTCGGAATGGCGAGCAACATCGAGAACCGCGCCGCTTCTGGCCGCGACCACCCGAGATAGCGCGCAGCGGTCATGGTGACGCCGGACCGGCTGGCCCCCGGGATGATGGAGAACATTTGCGCGACGCCGATCAGCATGCCCGCGCGCCACGTGATCACGCCAAGGCCCTCCTTGGTTGTCGGCCGACGATCAGCATGCCAGAGCAGCGCGCCAAAGAGGATGCTTGCAACGCCAAGAACCGCCGGCGTGCGCAGCGCGTCGACGATATCAAAGGCAACAAACAGCACGGCGAAGGCCAGCACCGGCACAGTGGCCGCCGCGATGATCAAAAACAGTTTTTGATCGGCGCTCGGACGGAAGCTAACCGCATCCAGACCGCCGCGAACGAGCATCGCCGTTTCCTTGCGAAAATAGGCGAGGACCGCAAAGAGCGAGCCAATATGGGCGGCGACATCGATTAGAGGTCCCTGATCGGCCCAGCTGTCGACGACCAGCGGCACCAGAATAAGATGCGCTGAGGAAGACACCGGCAAAAACTCTGTGATGCCCTGAATGATCGCCAACAGAATCAATTGGATAAGAGGCATCGGTCACTCCATCAGCAGCAATTAACACAATACGAGACGCACGCCGCCCCGAACAAACAGCGTCAGCGGCGTACACGCGTTCCAGTCATCTCGCCACGGCGAAAAATAGGTCCCCGTCGCTTTGCCAAAGGGCTAGCAAACACCGGGCCTGATGCGTCAAGCAGCGATCTGGCCCACCGTCGCGGTTGAAAGAGATCGCCGTCGCTGAAAGCTGGCCCCGTTCCTGCACATCCTCCCGGCATGAGTAGTTTACGCAACAGGGTCAGCGCGCGCCCTACCCTGCTTGTCAGCCGCGCGTCGGTCAGCCATGGTTCGCGCGACACCGGGCTTCGGGCGGCGACTGTTGACGGCGATTATTCGTTAACGGACCGGAAAAACTTGAGGATTAGCGTCGTCACATGGGCCTGACCATCGCAATTGTATCGATATGTATTGCCCTCGGCGCCTTTGCGGCCGTCGCCGCGCGGGGCGATTTCCGCATGCCTGACTTCGCGGGCATCCTTGGCCGGGCTGATTTGAAGCGCTTCTCCCCCCGCAAAACGCTGTTCATCATCGGGCCGTCCGAAGATCACGCCGCCTGCCGCATGCAGCGGCGTCTTTTGAAGCCCGCGATCGCCGCGCTGATCCGCGACGACGTTGCGGTGATAGAAATCTATGGCGACGAAACGCCGCGTACGAATGGCGAGCCGATGGACTGGCTCGACGCATCCTTGTTGCGCCACGCCATGACAGCCGAAGAAGGATTTTACGTCATATATGTCGACGATGACGGCAAGACCCGGTTCCGTTCCCAGGCTCCAATGCTGACCGCCGACATTCTCGAGCGCGCCGGGCTGGACGCGCCGGCGGCGCGCGGATCCCGCGCCGTGCGTAAGTCCGATATTCTTAAAAAGCTCCGCGCCGCCTGATCCTTAACCTGACCCAGTTGATTTTTCGGCCGGGCTCGGCGAACGGATTGCGTGAATGCTGCGGTCGCTCCTTCTCTCATCATGAGCGTGGGAGGCGGCTCGCCACCAGGTTGGAGACCGCCCAATGCTGTATGGATTCAACGCCGCCGAAGGCGGGCGGCTCACCCCTCTCGCGGACGTCGTTGCCGACTGCCGCAGCGCCATCTGGGTCGATCTTTTGCGCCCGACCCCCGAGGAGGAAGCAAATCTTGAGGCCGCTCTTGGGCTCGACATCCCCACGCGCGAGGAAATGGAAGAAATCGAAGTATCTAGTCGTCTTTATACAGATGATAATGACGCCTTCATGACAGCCCTGCTTCTTTCGCACGCAGACGGAGACGATTCGCGCCTCTCACCCGTCACCTTCATTTTGTCGGCGTCGAAGTTGATCACGGTTAGATACGACGAGCCCCGCGCGTTCACGTCGTTCGTCGCGCGCGCTCAAAAAACGTCGCCTGGAACAGGTCCCGATGCCGTTCTCGCGGGATTGATTGAGGCGGTTATCGAGCGCCTTGCAGACGTTCTGGAACGGACGGGACACGACATAGACATTATCTCCCGCAACATCTTCCGGGCGAGGAACGGCAAACCAACTCATAGCGCCGATTACCAGACGCTTATTCTTGATTTAGGGCGCAAGGGCGACCTGATTTCGAAAATGCGCGAGAGCCTCGTCACGCTTGATCGTCTGCTCGGTTTTTTCGGCCTCATCGCGACGCAGCGAAAATCGGAAAAGGATTTGCGAAGCAAATTGAAGACCTTGTCCCGCGACGTCCGCTCGCTGACAGATCATGTCACTTACATCTCGCAGAAAATAACGTTCCTGCTGGACGCCATTCTCGGCATGGTGAACATCGAACAGACGGCGATCATCAAGATCTTCTCGGTTGCTGCGGTCGTTTTCCTACCGCCGACGCTTATCGCTTCAATCTATGGAATGAACTTTGAGTTCATGCCGGAACTCGCCTGGCCCTATGGCTATCCGATGGCGCTTACAATGATGGTAATGTCGGCGATCCTGCCTTATGTTTTCTTCAAGTCTCGCGGCTGGCTCTGAGGCGGCAGCGCTGCGCAGGCGACGTCTATCGCCTTTCGCATCACCGTCGGCGCCTCGATCTCGGCAGGAGGAAGAAACATGCCCTCCGGTTGCGGATCGATCTCGGACGCCGTGCTGATCCAGACATTCAGCGTCAGCCGGAAATGCGTGAAGACATGGCGGACTTCCCCGGCATGACGCCATGCGCCGCCCGGAGGAAGCGCAGGTTGTTCCGTCCACACCGTTCCGGGAAGACCGAGCATGCCGCCGAGAAGCCCCTTTTCGGGACGGCGCTCCACCAGAATTCGACCTTCCTCGTCGAAGATCGCAAAAGCGTTTCCCGTGCGGTGCGGCTTTTCTGGCTTCGGCGCCCGTCGCGGCAGCTCGGCGACAAAACCAAGCCGCAGGGCTTCGCAGTCCTTTGATAGCGGACAGTCCTGGCAGCGCGGATTTCGCGGCGTGCACACGCCTGCGCCCAGATCCATCAGCGCCTGCGCGAAATCGCCTGACCGGTCTTGCGGCCATATCCCAGCGAGCAGTTCGCGCGTAAGAGCGTGGGCAAGGCGCTTTGGCGCGTCGATGGCGAAGAAACGGGCAGCGACGCGCTCGACATTGCCGTCAATGACGATCGCATGCGCATCGAAGGCGATCGCAGCTATCGCGGCGGAGGTATACGGACCAACGCCGGGGAGCGCACGCAACGCCGCTTCCGTTTGCGGGAATTCGCCCTGATGGTCGCGCACCACCGCCTGCGCGCAGGCATGGAGGTTGCGCGCTCGCGCGTAATAGCCAAGTCCCGCCCATTCGCCGAGCACGTCGGCGATTGGCGCCGCAGCAAGATCGGCGAGGCGCGGCCAACGCGCGAGGAATTGCTGGAAGCGGGATGACACCGTCGCGACGGTCGTTTGCTGCAGCATGATCTCGGATAGCCAGACGCGATAAGGATCGGGCCTCACCCCGTTTCGCCGTTCCGCTGGTCCGACCCGCCAAGGCAGAGGGCGGGCGAACAAGTCATACCAAGCGAGCAAGCGCGACGCGGCCTCTGCCGCTTCTTTTTTGTCATTTTCGCGCGTGTTGGCGCATTCGGCGGCGACGGTCATGTCCCTTCCATGCTAGCCTTGCGGACGCGTTGGCAAGGGTCGCCAGCGCAACTTCGCCAGCGCAAAAATGAAGACGACATGCGATGATGAACGATCGCGATCACCCAGACCGACCCGCTCCGGTAACGCGCCCGGCCCGCGCCGCGCCGCCGGCGATCAGGCGTTACTCCAGCGAGCTGCTGGCCGAGCTCGCCCAGCGCACGCGCTTTGCCGACCCCGCAATCGCAACGCGATGGCGCGAGATCGCAGGGACTGAAGCGGCGGAAATCTCCCGGCCGG
>JBGTFV010000157.1:0-4836 GCA_041747095.1 Parvularculaceae bacterium | reverse complement strand
CACGACATACTTGCCGGGCATGCGCGTACGCGCAGCGCTTGCTGGCGATGCAACGCCCACAGACTGAGGCGCGCGGTTTCGTTTCATGGCTTTCTGCCTTTGGAATCGCTCCCCAACCTTTTGGCCGAACACGGTTAAGGGAGCGTTGCTGCGGCGGATCCTGCCGGGCAAATTCTGCCGCACAAATCGCTAACCACCACACTTTCCATTGTTTTTATTCGTTTTTTTTCTGGCACGCCGCTTGCCGATAGTGCTTTGCCGTCCGTTGCGGCAATTGCGGAGCGTCCCTTGGAAAACGCCATCACAGCCGGCCTATCAAAACAGATCGTACTGGCGCGCGCGCTGGAGACGACCGCCAATAATATCGCCAACCAGTCCACCGCTGGCTTCAAGGCGGACCGCGTTCTGTTTCGTGAATATGTCGCCCGTCTCGACCAATCGTCGGGCGATCCCTCCGTATCGCTCGTGTTTGACCCTGAGAGCTACGTCGATTTCTCGCCGGGTGCGATTGAGCCGACTTATGCGGATTTCGACTTCGCGATCGATGGCGATGGGTTCTTCACTGTCGAAACCGGCGCCGGGGTGCGCTACACGCGCGACGGCCGTTTCCAGCTGAATGAGTTTGGCGAGCTTACGACGCGAACAGGCGCGCGGATCCTCGATGCGGGCGGCGCGCCGCTCATTATCGACCCCGATAACGGTCCAGTCATCTTGTCGATAGAGGGCGAACTGCAACAGGCAGGCGCAACCATCGGCTTTTTGAGCGTCGCGCGATTCAGCGATCCGTCGGTCTTGCGCAAGGCCGGCGACAATCTTTTTGCCGCGAGCCAGGGCCCGATCGATGCGCCGCGCGGGCGCATCCGTCAGGGGTTTATCGAAACGGCGAACGTTCAGCCCATCGCGGCGGTGACCGATATGATCGAGATCATGCGCGCCTATGAACAGGCTGCGCGCGTCATCGAGACTTCCGACGAGCTTGCCCGCCGCGCCATCGCGACGCTGACAGGCCAGAACTGACGCCGATCATTGAATAACTGACGAAGGATCAAAAACGCCATGAAATCCTTGAGTATCGCAGCGACGGGCATGTTGGCGCAGCAGCGCAATGTTGAAGTTATTTCCAACAACATCGCGAACCTCAACACGATCGGTTACAAACGTCAGCGAGCGGAATTTCAAGATCTCCTCTATCAGACGCTGGAGCGTCCGGGCGCGCTTTCCTCAGCGACCGGCACGACGGTGCCGAACGGGGTGCAGATCGGCGCCGGCGTTAAAACCGGATCGGTTTATCGCATCACTGAACAAGGCAACGTCACCACAACGGGCAACAATTTCGACCTCGCGATTTCTGGTCGCGGCCTGTTCCGCATCCAGTTGCCGGATGGCCTGGAAGCCTATACGCGAGCCGGGAACTTTGCTGTCTCCGCAGACGGACGGCTCGTCACCGAAGACGGTTATGAAGTTTTGCCGGGCGTGGTCATTCCTGAAGACGCCATCGACGTTTCCGTGTCGGAGGACGGCGTCATTGAGGCGCGCATCGCCGGCGACCAGCAACTGCGCGAACTCGGCCGATTGGAACTCGTCACTTTCTTCAATCAAAGCGGCCTCGAGGCAATCGGCGACAATCTGCTGCTGGAGACGTCCGCCTCCGGACAGCCCCTGATCGGATCGCCGGGCGAACCGGGTTTCGGGCGCATCCTGCAGGGATTTGTCGAAACGTCGAACGTCGATCCCGTGCAGGAGATTACGGCGTTGATCGCCGCCCAGCGCGCTTATGAGATGAACGCGCGCGTTATCGAGACGTCGGACGAAATTCTCGCCACGAACGCCAACCTGCGCCGATAGGAGGATACGATGAAACCGATCCGACTGACCGGCGCGCTTGGTTACTTGATGGTCGCCTTGTGGTTTCTCCTACTGGTCGCGCCAGGCGGCGCGAGCGCCGAGACTGCGCCGTCAGCGGCGCCGCGATATGTAGCCGCCGCCGACATCATGCCCGACATCGAGGCAGCGCTCGCCGAGCGCGGCGTCGATCCTTCTGCGGAAATCGCGCTCGCCGATCCCGATGCGCTGGTCGCTGCTCCGGCGGATGCAGCAGTGACGTTTTCCAGCGTCAGCTATAATCCGGCCAGCGGCCGCTTCGTCCTCCGCCTCGACGGACAAACGCCCACTGTTATCGCCGGCGTTGCGCGCCTGCGTCAGCGAGCGGCGGTCGCAAACCGCCTGATCGCGCGCGGCGAAACCATCGGCGACGAAGACATTGACTGGGCCGACGCGCTGAACCCATCGGCGAGTCCTCTTGCCGTGCGCGAGGAGCAGATCGTCGGCAAGATCGCGCGTCGCCCCCTGGCGGCGGGCGCGCCGGTTCGTCTGGCGGATGTCGCCGCGCCGATCCTCGTGCGCCGCGGCGACACGGTGACGATGGTGCTCGAATCGCCCGGCATTCGCCTGACGCAGCAAGGCGTCGCCGTGACCGAGGGCGGCGCGGGCGATCTCGTCGAGATCCGCAACCTTGCTTCGGACCGCATAATCAAGGCCGTCGTCGTGGCCGAACGTCTCGCGCGCCTGCCCGGCCGCACCGCGCAAGGATTTTAGCCGATGACACACCTGAACCATTCATGCGTCAGCCTTACGCGCCTACTCCGGCGCGGCGCCCTCGCTGCCGCTGTTCTGTCGCTCGCAGCCGGGTGCGCCGCCGGGGAGCGTCTGCGCAATATCGGGCAGGCCCCGCCGCTTTCGCCGACCGAAGACCCGACGGGACTGCATGGCGGTCGGAATTTCGCCTTCCCGATGCCGGCGACGCCGACGGAGGAAGGATATCCGAGCTCGCTCTGGCGCCCCGGCGCCCGCTCGTTTTTCAAGGACCAGCGCGCAAGAACGCGAGGAGACATTCTGACGGTCGTTATCGACATCAATGATGAAGCGCGCCTGCGCAACGCCACCCAGCGGCGTCGCGACTCCGGCGAAACAGCGCAGCTACCGGCATTCGGCGGGCTGGAGCAAAAACTCGTCGAATTGTTGCCCGACGGCGCCAACGCCGCCCAGCTGATCGACCTTTCGTCCGCATCAAACGTGAGGGGACAAGGCGATATCGACCGCCGCGAGAATGTAACGCTGACCGTCGCCGCCATCGTCACCGACGTCTTGCCGAACGGCACGCTTGTCATCGCCGGAAAACAGGAAGTGCGCGTCAACTTTGAGGTCAGGGAGCTGACGGTCACCGGCGTCATTCGGCCGGAAGACATTTCCAACGCCAACGAAATCCGCCACACTCAAATCGCTGAAGCGCGCGTGTCGTACGGGGGCCGCGGACAGCTCACCGACGCCCAGCAAGCGCGTTACGGCCAGCAGCTTTACGAGATTCTCTTCCCGTTCTGATCGAGCTTGCCCGCCACGCGTTGCATGAGGGGGCGGACCACGAGAAACAGATCATAGGCCCGGTTTGCGACCCATCGGACGCCGGGCAAAAGGATCAACCGGCCGGCCCAACGAAATCCGGGCAACGTAAGCCAGAGCGCGCCGAAGGCGTCCGCACCTGACAGCAGGTTGCCGTCCGCGTCGCGTACATGGAAGCGGCGCAACGCGTCGTCGCGGTCCAGACCGGGCCCTAGCAACTCAGGCCCTGCCGCGCAAACATCGACCCACTCGACCGCATCGGCCCCCCTGCGATCTCGGTAGAAAGAGATCTCGCGACGACACAGGGGGCAAGCCCCGTCGAAATAAACGGTTGGTTTGATGCTCATGTTCGAATTACGTCCGCGCGGCGGTTGTCCGATCACATCGCCATTGCGCGAATTGGTCGCCTCGCGAAACGCGGCATGCGTTCAGTCGTCGCGATGGACCTTTTCGGAGCGCTCGTGGCGCTCCTGAGCCTCGAGAGACAGCGTTGCAATCGGGCGGGCTTCCAGGCGGCGGATGCCAATCGGCTCGCCGGTCTCCTCGCAATACCCGTATTCGCCGTTCTCAATTCGGCGCAAAGCCGCCTCAATTTTTGAGATCAATTTGCGTTGGCGATCGCGCGTGCGCAATTCCAGAGCTTTGTCCGTTTCGCTTGACGCGCGGTCAGTAAGGTCCGGCAGATGCAGACTCTCTTCCTGCAACTGTTCCAGCGTACCTTTGCTTTCTCTCAGAATGTCGCTTCGCCAGTCGAGCAGCTTTCGCTTGAAGTACTCTCTCTGGCGATCATTCATGAACGGTTCATCTTCAGACGGACGATATTCCTGAAGATCGGTAGCCGACATTGTTTCGCTCCCGCAAGCTTACGCCCACAAAACCCGACAGAGAAGAAATTCTTCGCCGCCCTGGACTTCCTGTTCCGCACCCTTGAACGGGCGTCTTCATCAAGCTTTTACGCCGCACCGCCTCAGGCCGCGCGTCGCCTCTATAACGGCGCCTGCTCCCGCGCTCAAGTCGCAAAAAAATCAGCGTCGGAAGCGTTGCAAGAGGCGTGCTTAGCGCCGATAGCTGACCAAAAGGTTCATTCTGGACAATTGTTGAAAGCCAGCGTGGATTTTCCGAGAGCGCGCCCACCTATGCGCGCTGTGTGCGCAGTAACGGTTCACCGCCCCAGCTTGGCGAGTTCAACGCGCGCCCTGAGCGAAATCTGGGCGTAAATTTCCGCCAACGCCGGATCGGCGACCGGTCCGCTTTCCTCAGCGGCGCGCGCCAACCGATCAAGGCGCGCAAGCGACAGCTGGCCATCGAGATACCCCTCTCTCAATCCCTCGAGCAGGTCGAGGAGATTCTTTGCGGCTTCGACTGTCTGCGCGCGCCTCGCACGTTCGTCAGGGGCGCCGCCAGCCTGCAAGGCGATCAGCGCGCTGAGGAGCGCGGACG
>JBGTFV010000156.1:0-9718 GCA_041747095.1 Parvularculaceae bacterium | reverse complement strand
CGCCGATCCTCTTGATGGATGAGGCGACCGCCGCGCTCGACGCCGACAGCGAGGCAATTGTGCAGGAGGCGATGGCGCGGCTCACAGCCGGCCGTACGACGCTCGTCATCACCCATCGCGTCGCCACCGCTCGCAAAGCCGATCTTATCGCAGTGATCGAAAACGGCGCCGTCGTCGAGATGGGAACGCACCGTGAGCTTGTGGATTCCCGCGGCGCCTATGCGCGTTATTGCGCGCTGCAAGGATTATCCGACGGGGAAGCCTCGGGCGCGCCTGCTACTCACGACGAAGCAGCCGCTCAGTGAGGAAATTTCCCCACCACGAACCGAGATAGGCGCGCTTGACTGCAACCGGGTCGTATTCCTCCTCGACCCAGCGCAGAAAAGCGTCCCTGTCGTCGAGCCGCCAGCCCCTCGCCGCCGCCGTCGTCATGTAGAGTTCGAACGCCGCATCGATGACGCCTGTCTTGCCCTGCCGCACATGCCCATAGCGCCAGGACAATTGTTGGAGCGCCTCATCGAGCGGACGGCCCTCATGCAGGAACAGATAGAGCGTCGCCATCAAGCCAGCCCGATCTGCGCCGGATTTGCAGTGAATGACGGCCGGGTAGTCGATCGACGCAAACAAGTCCTGCGCGCCCCTGATCACCTCAGCGGACGGGGCCTCGCGCGAGAACGCCTGAAACGTGACGAGCCGCATGCCGAGCCGCGCGCACGCCTCCCGCTCAAGAAAGAGGAAGCCGCTCGGCTTGTCGCCTCGCAGATTGATGACAGTGCGCACGCCGCGGCCGGCCCATTTTTCCAGATGCGTCGGGCTCGGCTGATAGGTGCGCCAAAGTCGGCCGGGCGCGACTTCATGGGTATTGTCGTAGAGCGTTCGCAACGCTCCATGATCGTCAATGAGCAGTTCTTTCCACGCCCGGCGACGACCGGCCGGCGTGCGATAAACCGACGTCCAATCATCTGCGGAGGAAAAGGTTGGCTCTGCGGCAATCGCCTTGTTCAAAATCGTCCGTCTCCGTCTGGATCGAGCAGGCGGTGAAGGTGGACGATGAAATACCGCATGTGGGCGTTGTCGACGGTCGCTTGCGCCCGCGCCCGCCACGCCGTTTCCGCCTCCTTGTAGTTTGGAAAAACACCGACGATGTCGAGCTTCGAGAGATCGCGAAACCGCACTTCTTCGAGATTTTCCAGTTCGCCGCCGAAGACGATATGCAGGAGTTGCTGGTCCATGAGAGGCTCCTTCATCAGCTTCCGGCGATCGTCATGCCGCCAATTAAAACGCTTGGCGCATTCGTCGAGCCGTTAAATTCGAGGTCGTCTGCAGCCACGATGTCGCGATACATGTCGAGGAGGTTGCCGGCGATGGTAATCTCGGCGACCGGATAAGCGCGGGCCCCGCCGCTCACCCAGAAACCCGCGCATCCGACCGAGTAATCGCCGGTATTGGAATTGACCTGCGGGCCAAACATATCGGTCACAAGAAGCCCTTCGCCCGCCTCGCGCAGCAATTGATCGAAGCTGAGCGCGCCCGCTTCCAGCCACAAATTAGTCGATCCCGCGCCTGGCGGACCGGATACGCCGCGCGTTGCGCGCCCGTTCGTCTGCAGGCCAAGCTGGCGCGCATGCGCAGAATTCATCAGCCAATCGGTCAGCACGCCATTATCGATGATCTTCATGCGTTGCGCTGCGACGCCCTCGCCGTCAAATGGCCGGGAACCCGGCAGACGCTGCAGGTGCGGATCGTCGACGATTGAAACATTGCGGGGAAATATCTGGGCGCCTTTCTTGTTCTTCAGAAAGCTGACACCGCGCGCGATTGACGCTCCGTTGATGGCCCCAGCTAGGTGGCCAAGCAGCGATTTCGAAAGTCGTTTGTCGAAAATGACCGGCGCCGGGCGGCTTTCAACCTTGCGCGGCGATAGTCGTTCAACGGTTCGCCGGCCCGCAACAGCGCCAATATCTGAGGGCGCGCGCATGTCCTCCCAGTGCGTACGCGAGTCGTAGTCGTAATCGCGCTCCATGCCGTTAGCGTCAGCGGCGATGACGCTGACGGACACGGAATGATTGCAGCCGCCGGACGAGCCGAAAAACCCGGCGGAGGTGGCAAACCATTTCCGACCCTCGGTATAGCTTGCGCCGGCGCCAGACGAATTGGTGACGCCCTCTACGGCGCGAGCGGCGTCCTCACATTCAGCCGCGCGCCGCTTCAATTCATCCGCATCCGGCTCCTCAAAATCGCCTAGATCAAGCTCGGGAAACGGCGCACGCGCCAGCCGCTCATCGGGCGCAAGTCCCGCATACGGGTCTTCGGGCGCGGCCTTCGCCATGGCGGCGCAGCGATCGACGAGCTCGGCAAGCCCGTCGGCGCGCAGATCAGTTGTGGACACCGTCGCCTGCCGGCGCCCGACGAGAATGCGCAATCCGAGGTCGAGGCTTTCGGACCGCTCCACGTCTTCAAGCGTACCCATGCGCCAGGACACGCCATGGGAGACAGAATTGTAAATCATGGCGTCAGCGCCGTCCGCGCCAGCGGTTCGGGCGTCGGCGAGAAGCCGCGAGAGAACGTCTTGAGCTTCGGCGTCATTCATGGCGATCTGACTTTTCCCTAAAAAATTGATCTCCCGACCGGAGATTACTCGAAAGCGCGTCCGCGGAAAAATCGCGCGTCAGGCCGTTTCCGCTGAGGTTTCCGCCGCTGCGCCTTCCCCCCATTCGCGCATGGCCGGCAGCGAGAATATCGTCTCCACATAGGCGGCAGCCAGCGGCGGCAGGTCGAGGGGACCATAGGTCATGAAGCGGGAGACGACCGGGGCGTACATCGCATCGGCGATCGAGAACGATCCGAACAAAAACGGTCCGCCTGCCGAATATCTTTGCCGCGCAGCCGTCCAGATATCGACAATGCGCGCGATATCCCGGCGCACGGCGTCCGGTTTGAGATGTCGCATGCCAACGCGTGCGAAATTCATCGGCCACACCTGGCGGAGGTTTGCGAACCCCGCATGCATTTCAGCGGCGACAGCGCGCGCTTCCGCCCGCGCCGCGGCATCTTCCGGCCAAAGGCCGCGCGCCGGGGACAGCTCGTTAGCGTATTCGCAAATCGCGAGGCTATCCCAGATAACGAGATCGCCGTGGCGCAATACCGGCACCAGTCCGGATGGCGACAGGCTCGCCAGCTTTTCGCGCGTATCCGGTTGCCCGAGCCGCACCATGGTTTCGCGGAACGGCAAGCCAGATTGCATTAACGCCAGCCAGGGCCGCAGCGACCAAGAGGAAAGATTCTTGTCGCCTATGGTCAGTTCCAGTTCGGTCATGTCGCGTCCGCCTTTATCGATGCTGAAGGAAGAAATTGGCGATCCAGCGGGCGATTACCTGCCGGTCCGATTTCGCAGGCGAAAGGCTCGCCAACGCTTCTGACGCGAGCGCCTCGCCCAGCCGATGCCGCCGGATGCGAATGAGATCGGCCGCAAAATCGTGATCGAACTCCGGATGCATCTGGAAGGAGATGGCTGGCGCGTGCGCGTAGGCGAGCACCCCGTTCGGGCAAAACGTAGAGCCGCCCAGACGCTGCGCCGTCGGCGGCAAATCCACCACCTGATCCTGATGCGAGACGACGCACGCAAGGCGCGACATTGCAGGGCTCATCCAGTCTGGCCCTTGGCCGATTTCATAGGTGTGAACGCCTACGCCCCAGCCCTCATCCGCCTTCACGACGCGGCCTCCGAACGCCTGAGCCATCAGCTGATGCCCGAAACAGATGCCGACGGTGGGCCGCTGTGCAAGAGCCGCCGTGCGAATCAGGTCTTCCAGCGGCGCTATCCACGCGTGACCTTCATAAACGCCTGCGGGCGACCCGGTAATAAGAAAGCCATCCTCGGCGCCGATTACAGGCAACTCGCCTTCCGCCGCCTGATAGACGGAAAACGAGAGGTCCGGCGCCATTGGCTGAAGCATTCGTTGCATCATAGCGGGGTAGCTGAGATGCCGCTGACCTAGGGGCTCGGGAGGCGAGCCAGTTTCGAGAATTGCGATGCGCATGCCCGGGGCATAGCGCGCTGCCGCGTGCGGTTCAACGAGGAGCTACTCGGCAGGGGTCGCGGGCGGGTGCGTTGCGTCAATCGCCCTTTGAATAACGGGCGGGCATCGATCGCGCCAGGCGCGCAATTTCGCATCGACGTTCGGCCATTTACGGCGGATCGACCTGATCAGCCGCTGAACGAAGGGCATATAAGGCGCCAGAAGCGTCAGGCCTATCGTGAGCATAATGAGGCCGAACGGAAATGGCGTTGGCGTCACGATAAGCCCGCCGATGACGAGCACGCCGCCGAGTACTTGATGGAAAATAGGCAACATGCCGACGTGGATACTCCAGACGATGTCGGCAAGCCCGCCGATGTCTCTCGAATGCGAGACGTCCTTAACATAGGGACGCTATAATTGAACGTAAAGTGACAGACGGAAAAGGAACTTTAACGCGTATGTCGGCGCGGCGGTCAAATCCTGCGTATTCCTTGGCTTGTGCAGGCGCAGGCGCGCCATTCCGCCGCCCTTTCACAGGCAAGTGAAGGCCGGTAAGCCTCGTGGTAGCCATCCAGCGACCCCAGCGAAAGGCGACCGCCCCCCGATGTCCTATCGCTCGTTAAGAGAATTTATCGAAAAACTTGACGCCGCCGGCGAACTCCGACGCGTTTCGCACCCTGTCTCTACCGTTCTTGAGATGACGGAGATACAGACGCGGCTTCTCGCCGAACGCGGGCCCGCGGTAATTTTTGAAAAGCCGGTGATGCCCGACGGGTCGATCTCGCCCATACCTGTTCTGGTCAATCTGTTCGGATCGGTCAGGCGCGTCGCCATGGGCGTCACGCTCGGCGGGGAAGATGGCGCCGACGCCTCAGCGCTGCGCGCGGTTGGCGAAACGCTCGCCTTCCTGCGTCAACCGCAACCGCCCGCAGGTTTGCGCGACGCGTTTGACCTGCTGCCGCTGGCGAAATCCGTGCTGTCAATGAAGCCAGCCACGCGCAACGCCCTTTCCGGACGCGCGCCTTGTCAGGAAATCGTCTTGACCGGCGGCGACGTCGACCTCGACAAGCTGCCTATCCAGACCTGCTGGCCGGGCGAACCAGCGCCCCTGATCACCTGGCCTTTGATTGTCACGCGCGGGCCGTCCGCAGCGCGCGAAGATGATTTCAATCTCGGTATATACCGTATGCAGAAGATCGGGAAGAACCGCGCCATCATGCGCTGGCTCGCCCATCGTGGGGGCGCCCAGCAGCATGCGCGCTGGCGGCGCGAAAAATCAGAGCCCCTGCCCGTCGCCGCCGTTATCGGCGCCGATCCCGGCGTCATTCTTGCCGCTGTAACGCCCGTCCCTGACACTCTATCGGAATATCATTTCGCCGGCCTTTTGCGCGGCAAACGCGCCGAACTGGTCGATTGCCAGACCGTGCCGCTGAAAGTTCCGGCAGAAGCGGAGATCGTACTGGAAGGCCATGTCTCGCTCGACGAAATGGCTGACGAAGGCCCTTATGGCGATCATACGGGATACTATAATTCGGTCGAGCGCTTCCCCGTCTTTACGATCAGCGCCATCACCATGCGGCGCAGCCCGATCTATCTTTCAACTTTCACCGGCCGCCCCCCAGACGAGCCCAGCGTTCTTGGCGAAGCGCTGAACGAGGTGTTCATTCCGCTCCTGCGCCAGCAATTCCCCGAGATCGTCGATTTCTGGCTGCCGCCGGAAGGATGCAGCTATCGCATCGCGATCATCTCCATGCGGAAGGCTTATCCCGGTCACGCCAAGCGCGTGATGATGGGCGCATGGTCGTTCCTGCGGCAGTTCATGTATACCAAGTGGATCATCGTCGTCGACGAAGGCGTCGACGCGCGCGACTGGAAAGACGTCATGTGGGCGGTGTCGACGAAAATGGACCCGGCGCGCGACGTCACGATCATCGAGAATACGCCGATTGACTATCTCGACTTCGCGTCGCCGAAATCCGGACTCGGCTCAAAGATCGGCCTTGACGCGACCGACAAACTGCCGCCCGAAACTGAGCGCGAATGGGGGCAGACGCTGCGGATGTCGCCGGACGTGATCGCAAGGGTCGACGAAATGTGGGGGGCGCTCGGACTGCCCGGCTCCGGACGCGCAATCTGGAAGTAATCCACCGGCTGGCTGCCGACTCGTTGCACCGGCGCCTCCTTGATGGCGCATTTTTAATGCACGCATCTTTAATACTCAGCGTAAGGCCGTCTTAAGTTGAGTAGCGTTAGGAAGAACGCCATGAAGATGCGCCCCAAGGTTTTTTGCGTCGGTTTTCAGAAAACCGGCACCACCTCTCTCTACGCCGCGTTGACGACGCTCGGCTATCGGACCGCCGCGGTAATCGGGGACGATCTGTCGGCCGATGAACTCAGCGCCAGAGGCGCAAAGCTCTGCGTGGAGACCGCCCGGCGTTTCGATGCTGTTCAAGACATGCCGTGGCCGATTTTTTTCCGCGAGCTTGACGCCGCTTATCCGAAATCGAAGTTCGTGCTTACGGTGCGCGATGCGGATGGCTGGTTTCAATCGATCGACGGGCATTTCGGCGACCGCGAAAGCGAGATGCAGGCCTTTGTTTATGGACGCAACGCGGCTGCGCCGCGCGACAACCGCCAGCGCTACATCGATGTATTCAACCGGCACAACGCAATGGTGCGGGCCCATTTCGCCGACCGGCCGAACGATCTCCTCGAAATGGACCTCGCCGCCGGCGACGGCTGGGCCGAATTATGCGGCTTCCTTGGCGCTCCTGTTCCGCAAACCCCTTTCCCGGTAAAAAATCGCTCGGCCGATCGTCAGACTTTGTCTTACCGGTTGCGGCGTCGCGCCATGCAGCTCGTCGGCCGCCGTCTGGCGCCGGAGCAAATCTGATCCCTGAGTAGTCCGTACTGGTCAGATAAAGGCAAAGAGCGCGGCAATTGCGCCGCCGCCGAACATGGCGGCGAAGGCGAGCGCGACGGGCGCGCCGACTGATTTACCCCCGACGGTCCACGCGACCGACGCCTTGAAGAGTACGTTTGAGGTAATGGCGGCGAAGCATGCCACGGCGGCCCCCTTCGGACTGATGGCTCCCGCGACCGCCTGCCGCCCGACAGAGACGTTGATGGCGTCGACGTCAACCACGCCGCTGATGAAGCCGAACACCGTCAAGCTCCCTTCGCCAAGAAAGACGACGGCGAAATGCACGATTAGACCAATGGCGGCGAGCATGGCCGCAAAGAACAGCGCTGGCCCGAGGCTGAACGGATTACTGGCTTCAAGCGCCGGCTCAGCGTCTGGCGGCATTGGGGACTCTTCGACGGCTCCTGACTGCCGGATCAACGCAAAAGCTGCAATTGCGCCGACGGTCAGTCCTGTGCCGAGCACAGGCGCCGCTGCAACCAGCACCGGGAGCCCAAAGACGGCGAGAACGACGCCGACACGGACGATCATGACGAGATTGGCGATGATGACGCCGCTCGCCGCCGCAGTTGGCGCAAGGCCCCGGTCGCGCACGGCGCGCGCCAACGACAGGGTCGCAGCCGTAGACGATGCAAGCCCCCCAATCATCGCCGTTAAAACCGCTCCGCGCGCCTCGCCAAATGCGCGCGCAAGCCAATAACCGGTAAAAGACAGCCCACTGATGAAGACCACGATCAGCCACAGAGTTCGTGGATTGATCACGCCGCCTGGCCCGATATCGGCAGACGGCAGGATCGGCAGAATGACGACTGAAATAAGCAACATCCGCAGCGCGGCGCGCGCTTCGGTCGGCGACAGCGCTTCGGCCCATTTTGTGACGGATGGCTTGAGGCTGAGCACCCAGGCGACGCCGACGCCTGCCGCCGCGGCCAGCACCAGATTGCCTCGCGTCGCCGCGCAGCCGAGGAGATAAACTGCAAGCAAAGCGACTTCCGTCGTTCCGCCCCTTTGCGGGCCGTCTTGGGCGCGGACCCAATAGGCGACAGCGACAAAAAGTGCGAGGCCGGCAAAGCCGCTGGCGGCGAGCAAGAGGGTTGGATCAAGCATACCCGCCAATCCCCCGACGATCGCGCCGAGAGTGAAGGTTCGGGCCCCGGCGAATGTCCGGTGCTGCTTTCCGGCCTCGCGCGATTCTGAACGATGGGACCACTCACGTTCGAAACCGATCAGGAAACCGATCGCAGCCGCAACACCCAGAGCAACCAGCTGCGGGCCTGGCGCGGCGGATGCAATGTTATCGAAGGCTTGAGACACGGCGTCTTGCATGGCTGACGGCTTTCCCATGCGAAGGGCGCATCCGTTGTGCGCGCCCAGTGCGCCCAATAGGTGATCATGTTCGGGCGGTGCGCGCCACGAATTTTGCTGTCTGTCAGAGAACTCTTTGCTTTCAAGGTCTAGGCGCCCGCCGTGCGCGACTTTATCTACTGCCTAGCTGCGAAAAGGGAGATCGCCATGTCAGACGCTCAACGTACGACTGCGCTGCAATATCTCGACCGCGCGATGGGTGAACTGAAAGCGCTCGGGCTTGCCGGCGAAGGTAGCGAACCGGCCCCTGTGATCGCCCTCCTCAATGTGATCAGCCATCTCGACGCTGACCGCGTGGCGGCGATCGCCCGCACGCTCGATCAGGCCTCCTACTTTAACGATGTCGTCCGCCGCGAAGTTGGCAATATGAAAGTCGCCGAGCGGTATGAGGGCATCACCTCCGCCTTTGATTCGATCCGGGATGATGCGCGAGCGCTGGTCGACCAGTATGCGGACGGTAAAATTTCAACCATCGAACGCGCCCAGAACGTCTGGATGAAGATGACTCGTGGCGACATCGCCACGCGCTTTGACAAAATCAGGAAGCTGTATCTTGAAGTCGCGACGGAGACCCGCAATCAGGTCGAACGGGAAACGCGCATTCTGGAAGCTTACCGCGACTTCCGCGGGGCGATGAAGCAATCCGAAGTTCTGGCGCTCGAAGTCCTGAAAACGGCGGAACGCGTGCTTGAAAGCGCACGGGCCAAGCTTGGCGAGGCGACAGCCGCGGTGACGAATTTCGCCGGCGAGGACGCCGCCGAGCGCGCTGGTCTCGAGCTTGACCGGGATGAGGCGCTCCGGGCGCTTCAACAGGAAGAAAAGCGCTATCAGGTCGCAAAGGATCTCTCCGACAACCTGACCATCGGCTACAACACCTCCGAAGTGATCATGGCGCGGCTGGTGCAAACGACAAACGCAAAGGAACGCGTTTACGCACAGGCCGTTTCGTTCTTTGGCACCAATGAGACCGTGCTGACGGCGTTGACCGCGACCTTCACGGGCATGCATGGCCTGCATGAGTCAACGCAAACGATCGAGGCGATGAAAAAAGGCATTAATGAAAGCCTTGAGACCCTTTCCGATATCGGCGGCAAGGTTCAGGAAGCTGCGGTGCGCGCCGGATACGGACCAACCATATCCGCCGCAGCGGTCAAATCACTCGTTGATTCCGTCGTCTCCTATCAGGAGCGCAGCCAGCAAATCATCGCCGAGATGCGAACCGCCGCAACGCAAAACTCCGAGGAAATCCGCCTTTCGGTTGAGGACGGCAAGCGACGCCTCACCGCCCTGATCCAGAGCGGCGCGGCGGCAGCGCTTGAGCGTTCGTGACCGCTCTGGAATGAACGCGCCGCCAATCGACCGCACCGCCCTGCCCGCGGCCCCGCCGCCGCCCGCGCCAGCAGCGCCG
>JBGTFV010000155.1:0-3021 GCA_041747095.1 Parvularculaceae bacterium | reverse complement strand
ATCGCGCGTCGGTTTCAGACCCGCGCCGGCGAAATTGATCTTGTTTTGCGCAAGGGCCGCCTCCTCGTCTTTGCGGAGGTCAAGGCGCGGCAGAGCGCCGATGAGGCCGTTTTCGCGGTCGACGAACGCACCCGCCGACGCATTGAGCGAGCGGGGGACGCTTTTCTTGCTGGAAAGCCGGAGCTTGCGACCGGCGCTGTGCGTTACGATATCGTCGCGGTCGTCGGTTGGCGCGTCCGGATAGTGACTGACGCCTGGCGGGCCGAGCGATGAGACTGGAGGTGCGAGCCCTGAACTTGTATCGGTGGGCGAAACGGCGTGTATCGGCAGTAGCTTCTGAATTGGACAACGTGCAGGTGAACCAATGAAAATGGGGAAAATACTTGCTGGAGCGCTCGCTATAGCGCTTCTTGTCTCGTCGGCCTGCACCTCAAGCAGAAAGCTTGATCAGAGTTTCTCCGATCTTGGGGCCGGAACCAATTTGCGCGGCATTCTCTTCGCGGATCGGGCGCATGATTACGCGGACGTGTCAGTGACAATTTATGAAGGGCGCGTGCTGCTGACCGGCGCGATGCGGACCGAAGAAGGCAAGCAGAAAGTCATCGACAATGCGCGCCGCGCTGACGGCGTGAAGGAAGTGATCGATGAGATCAAGGTGGGCGACAAGATCTCTTTCGGACGCTCGGCCGCCGACACCCGCATCGGCACGGCGCTGAGATCGCGACTGCTGGCCGATGGTCGCGTCTACCACAACGATTACCGCTACGATGTGTCTGAGGGGGTCGTTTACCTGATCGGGGCGGCGCGAACGCAGGAATCGCTCAATCGCGCACTTGAGTTGGCGCGCACAACTCGCGGCGTAAAGGAAGTGGTCAGCTATGTCATTTACGCCGATTACGCCGCGCCGGCGCAATGAGTCCGGACAGCCATCATGACACTGAAAATCGCTATACAGATGGATCCGGTCGAGAACGTCAACGTGCATGGCGACACGACGTTCGACTTGGCGCTCGAAGCCTTTGCGCGTAAGGCGGAAATCTGGGTTTATCAACCGGATGCTCTCAGCCTGTGGGATGGCCGAGTTTCAGCGCGCGCCCGAAAGATTGAGATGCTGGCCCGCGAACAGGGCGCGCACGTAAGGCTTGGCGCACCAGAAACGCTCGACCTCCATTCCGCAGACGTTGTTCTGGTGCGCCAGGACCCTCCATTCAATATGGCCTATATCACGGCCGCGCAGATGCTTGAACGGCTCCAGCCGGGCGTTCTCGTCGTCAACGATCCCCGCGCGATCCGCGACGCGCCTGAAAAACTCTTTGTGACGACGTTTTCTGATCTGACGCCGCCGACGCTGATCACGCGAGATCCGGAAGCGATGCGCGCTTTCCGGGCCGAACACGGAGACGTTATCGTCAAACCGCTTTATGGCAATGGCGGAGCGGGGGTATTTCGCCTCAGCGCCGACGACGCGAATTTCAACGCGCTCATAGAGCTGTTCCTCGAAGCATATCGCGAACCCTCGATCATCCAGAAATACCTGCCAGCCGTGCGCCATGGGGACAAGCGCATCATCCTGCTCGACGGCGAGGCGGTGGGGGCGATCAACCGCGTACCGGCAGCGGGCGAAACCCGGTCGAATCTTCATGTCGGCGGGCGCGCCGAAGAGGTCGAGATGACCGAGCGCGATCAGGAAATCTGCGATCGCATCGGGCCGACGCTTTCCTCGCTCGGGCTCGTCCTTGCGGGCATCGACATCATCGGCGATTGGTTGACCGAGATTAATGTCACCTCCCCAACGGGCGTTCAGGAAGTAAGGCGGTTCGGCGGGGCTGATATTTCCGCCTTATTCTGGGACTGGGTCGAAGGCCGGCTGGAGACATGACGGGCGACGACGTTCTTTGCGCAAACGATCATTGCGTTCCGGTCCGTCCACCCACATATAGCGCGAAGCTCGGGTGGGACGCGATGGCTGGCGAGAATTTTACTGCACAGAAAGATGGCCGTCTCGCTTCGGGCGCACCGATCCGGCCTTTCCGTGTCGCGCTTTTTTCCGGCAATTACAATTATGTGCTCGATGGCGCGGCGCGGGCGCTCAATCGGCTCGTTGGCCATCTTGAAGACCGCGGCCACGAGGTTCTCGTTTTTGCGCCGACTGCTGAGCGACCGGCGTTTGATTATCGCGGCGAAGTCGTCTCGACGCCATCGGTTGCGCTGCCCGGCAGACGCGGGGAATATCGATTTGCTACCGGACTATCAGCCGAAGCCCGCCGACGACTGGCGGCGCTCAATCCTAACCTCGTCCATGTCTCCGCCCCGGATTATCTCGGCCTAAAGGCGCTCGATTACGCGCGCACCCATCGCATTCCGGCGGTGGCTTCATTTCACACCCGGTTTGATACCTATCCGCGCTACTATGGGGCGCGATGGGTCGAGCCGTACCTGACGGCCTATATGCGCCGTTTTTATGCGCGCTGCGAGCATGTCTACGCGCCTTCGCCACAAATGGCGGACGAATTGCGCGCTGACCGCATTGGTCGCGACGTCAGGCTTTGGGGACGGGGCGTCGATACGTCGATTTTCAATCCACAGCGTCGCGATATGGCGTGGCGGCATTCCCTTGGGTTTGCGGATGACGATGTGGTCGTGGCGTTCGTTGGGCGCATCGTGCTCGAGAAAGGCATCGAGGAGTTCGCCGCTTCCATCCGCCTGGCCACTGCGACGGCGCCGTCCGTCAGGGCGCTGATCGTCGGCGACGGCCCCGAACGCGGGCGTTTTCAGTCATTGCTGCCGGACGCGGCATTCGTCGGTTTCCTGGATGGGCCTGATCTGGCGCGCGCCTACGCCAGCGCCGACATCTTCCTCAATCCCAGCGTCACAGAAACGTTCGGCAATGTGACGCTAGAAGCCATGGCATGCGCCGTTCCACCGATCTGCGCAGGGGACGGCGTCACCCGCCACCTCGTCGAGCACAGCGTGACGGGACTGCTCGCCTCGCCCGCCGTAGGCGCGCCCGCGTTCGCGGCG
>JBGTFV010000154.1:0-2247 GCA_041747095.1 Parvularculaceae bacterium | reverse complement strand
GAGCAGCGTCGATTTGCCGACGCCGGGATCGCCGCCGATCAGCAGCGCCGATCCAGGAACGAGGCCGCCGCCGCAGGCGCGGTCGAACTCCGCATTGCCGGTGGCGCGTCGCGGGGCCCGGTCGGATGGCGTCTCCAGCGATGAGAATTCCAGCACCCGGCCTTTCGCAGCGCCCTTTGCGTCAACGCCGACCGAGCCGGGCGGGGCGACGCTAACCGCTTCAGGCGAGATGGAATTCCACTCCCCGCATTCATCGCACCGTCCCTGCCATTTGCCGTAAACAGCGCCGCAGGCCTGACACGCGAAACTGAGTTGAGACTTGGCCAAACGACGCCGCCTTGCTGTGCAGAGACATCTGCCGGGTTCGTGTTCTGTTCCCGGAGGGTTGTGCGCAGGTTCGCCATGCGGCGCAAGCGGTGTCCAGCGCCCGATCGAGCGCCCGATGGATTGCAGCGGTTGGGAAACGGCTCGATGCGCGCTATTCTCACGATTGTCGCGTCGCGGAAGACGGCGCGCTTAAGGGAGACGCCGTTCATGCGCGAGGCTTCGGTCGCAGGTTCCAGCCCTTATCTCGCCAATCCTTATCTCGAAGGCCTTTATGCGCCCGTCCGCGCTGAAGTGACGGCCGAACATCTGGCTGTGACTGGCGAGATACCGCGCGACCTCAACGGAGCCTATTTCCGCAACGGACCGAACCCCGCCCAGCCGCCTGAAGGCATGCACCATTGGTTTGACGGCGACGGCATGATCCACGGCGTGTGGTTCGAGGGCGGCCGCGCCCGCTACGCCAATCGCTACATCCGCACGGCGGATTTCGAGGCGGAGCGCGACGGCGCGCCAACTGCTGGCGGCATTTTCGTGCCGGCGCGAGCGCGCGAAGGGCGCACGACTGTTTACAAGGATACGGCGAACACGGATCTGGTCGTCCACAACGGACAGCTTCTGGCCCTCTGGTATATCTCCGGTCAGCCGGTGGCGGTTGATGTATCAACGCTTGAGACGATCGCGGCAGAAGATTTCGGCGGCCGCTTGCCGGGAAACATCTCGGCCCATTCGAAGGTCGATCCCGTAACCGGCGAACTCGTCTTTTTCGATTACGCCTTGTACGAACCAAAGATGTCGACGGGTTCCATATCGGCCGCCGGCGAACTGACGCATTTCCAGACGATCGACCTGCCGGGACCGCGCCTGCCGCATGATATGGGGCTAACGGAGAATTACGTCATCCTGCACGATCTGCCGGTCGTGTTCACGGCGGCGGCGATGCGCCGCAAAATGTGGCAGATCGAAGTGGCCGATCAGCCGACGCGATTTGGCGTCGTGCCGCGAAAAGGCGGCGCGCCGCGCTGGTTCGAGTTTCCAACCTGTTACGTCTACCACGTCATCAACGCCTGGGAGGAGGGCGACGAGGTCGTCATGGCCGCGTGCAAGATGGTCCCGAATGGCTTTTCGCCGGATCCTGCGGCGTTCGGCCCCTACGCGCCGATGGCGGTGGTGCTGGCGCTTCGCGCCCAGCCGTTTTTGTGGCGCATGAATATGAAGACCGGCGCCGGCCGGGAAGTGCAGATCGACGATGCGCTGTCGGAGTTCCCAGTGGTCAACCTCAATCGAACGGGACGCAAGTCGCGCTACTCTTATCATGTCGTCATGGACGACTGCGTGCTGCAGCGATATTCCGCGCTCGTTAAATACGACCTCACGACCGGGCGATCAGAGCGTCATGAGTTTCCGCGCGGCGTATACGGATCGGAAGCAGCGTTCGCGCCGCGCGATGAGGCGAAGGGCGAAGATGACGGCTATGTGGTGACGCTGGTGACTGATCTTGAGCGTGGCGCATCGGAAGCGCTCGTTATCGATGCGCAGAACTTCTCGGCGCCGCCGCTGGCGCGCATCGCGTTGCCGCAGCGCGTGCCGGCCGGGTTCCACGCGACGTGGATGTCGGGCGGCTGATCGTCAACAGAAGATGCGCGCTTCATCGCAGCGATTACCTCGGAAGTAATTATTCTGCTTGGGCATTCCGTCGCGCGGATCACATTTTGCTGAAGGCGCGGCCTTTCCCGAAAATTTCAAGACCTGCGCAATAAATAGGCAATACTCCTGCCCCACTTCGTCGAACTCCGGTTGCAGAACCAGAAGGGGAGTTTTCGGTGACGAAATATAATATCAGAATACTGATTTTAGCCTCATTCGCTGTGATGGCGAGCGGGTGCTTTGGAACGGATGCCGAGACGGCGGCGGCGCCCGCAC
>JBGTFV010000153.1:0-3995 GCA_041747095.1 Parvularculaceae bacterium | reverse complement strand
CGAGAGCAGACCGCCTCACCGCGCAGGCTCAGCCGCAGCCCCCAAGCGCAGCGACCTGCCGGCATTTGCGAACTTCATCTTGATTTTCGATGTGGTCTCGGCGGCGGCGAGCCGAATTGAACACGCCGTGGTCAGCCTTGGCCCGGCCTTCAAGCTCGCTGAGAATGTATGGACCGTTAATTGCGGCCTGACCGCGATCGGGGTCCGCAATGCAATTGCCCCACACCTGCGCACGGGCGAACAGATTTTCGTCGTTGACGCCACGAATGGCCGCACATCCTGGCAGAACTTCTGCCCTGAGGTCCACGCGAAGATTGCTGCAGCCTATACGCTGGCGAAAATTTAGGCGTAAGGCGACCGCGGAAGAGGTTATCGCGAGGCCGCAGCCTGCGTGATTGAAACTCTTTGCAATCAACGCAATCAATATTGACGACGGCCGCCGATATAAACAATTCCTTTGCCTGTGCGGACTACTCGCCCTGTGACAAAAGCAAGAGAAACAGTCGCGGCATCGTCGAGATTGAGTTCCGCCTCGCCCGTAACGCCTTCAAAGGTGAGCGAACCCGGTCCGTCGAGCGTTGCTTGCATGCGATTAAGGCGGCCGTCGGTAATCACAAGAAATCCGCGATCCTTGATGTGCGCGTGCAGAACTCCTGACGCCTTGTCAACGGAAACCGCGCTGCGGCCGCCGATGGATACGTCAAGCAACTGCCCAACATCGCCAACTGTCAAGCCGGAGACGTCGTTTACAAGCGCCCTGATGAGATTTGCGCGGTTTACGCGAAGGTCGGCGTCTCCCGAAAGCTCTATATCGGTTTCCGTCCGTACGTCGCCCAGGAAGAAACTGGACCCTGCGGTCAGACCGAGAAAGGCGCGATTGGCGCTTGCGGCCTCTCCCTTGATCCGTGAGCGAATGATCTTCAACTCCCCATCGAAAGCGCCGAGATTTATCTCAATATCGGAGTCAATTATCGTAAGCCCAGCGCTTATGGGCAAAGCAATTTCGACCCGCGGGCGGATGGCCTCCGCATTTTCAGAGACCGCCATCCGAACCACGACCGTATCGTTTTCCAACGATACCGAAACAAGGGGTTCGTGCGATGTGGCCCTTGGCGTTATGCGAATGGAAGAGCGCTTTGTTAGGATGAAGTGCGCAGAACCATGAAAGCCTTCGATACGCACCCGGGACGCCTCAAACGCCTGCGCCGCCGTCTCGGTTGAGACGAACAGAGAAGACGCTAGGACTCCCAGCGCAAGCCAGCATCCATAACTTAACTTTAGAAACGCCATCCCCACACCCGAGCCCGCCGGTTCTTGTCATTTATTGGAACAGGGGAGCAAGAAACAGTCCTGACGGCAAACGTCCGCCCTCCGCAGTTGTCCGCTGTCGGATGGGTTCGCCTTAAGCGATATGAAAAGGTTGCTCTAAGGGGTTTCTACCTCAGCAATGAGCGCCTCAATCACGCTGCGGGACGGCTCGTCGGGCGGAAGCTTTACCAGCATCTCCCGCCACAAGGCGGCCGCCCCCAGTGGATCGCCCTTCTCCCGGGCCGCGCCTGCCCGGTAAAACAGGACCGACAAATCGGTCGGATCTCGAGCCTCCAGTTTGTCGAGGACAGCCAGAAACTCGTCAGAAGTTGGAAAAACGCCGGCCGGTTCCGCTGCGGTCAGCGCCGCCGCGAAGGTGCGCCAGTCATCCGCATCCCCTTCAACAATCTCTAGCAGTCGACGCGAGGCCATTGCGCTCTTTTCGGGATCGCCTACGACAAGATAGGCTCTCGCAAGACGCCTCCAGCCGTCCGTGTCCACCGGGTTTTCTTCAAGGCGCGCCGCAAGACGCGCGACCATCTGCGAAATCATCGCCTCCTGCGCTTCCGGCGGCAGATTGGCAATCTCGTCTGTCAGCGCGCTCGGCTCGACCGGGCTTTGCAAATCAGCAAGGCTACGACCAATCAATTGAGGCGCCCCGATGGATAAATAGAGCGCCGCCGTCGCAACCGGAACCAGTCCAAGAAAGACTATTGCGCCGAATCTCCAGCGCGAAGCAACGCGATCGCTTTGAATGTCTGCAGCGCGCGCTTCATCCGTACAAAGGGCGGCGCGACGCGCTTCCAGTCGCGCCTCGTCGATCTTGTCGACGGGCAAAAGCCCGGCTGCGGCATCCTGATCGATGGCGGCGAGGCGGGTACGGAGCGTCGCCGCCGTGAGCGTGGCGCCGGCCAAGGCGTCGATGTCGCCTTCGGTCGATTTGCTGATCCGCCGACGGAGTATTGGCGCGCCGAGCGCTCCGACGCATACGGCAATGGCGGCAATCGCCAACAAGACGAACAGCGCCATCGCAGCCTCCGCACTCATTCGCCAAGTTCCCGCAGGCGCGTCTGCTCTTCTGGCGTCAACGGCTGCGGCGGCGCTGGTGCGGCAGCCGATCGCCGCAATTGAATGGCGGCGACAATCCCAGCGATGAGGAACAACAGCACCGGGGTCAGCCACAACGCCAGGGTATTCGCCTGCACCGGCGGCTTTAACAGAACGTAGTCCCCATAACGTTCCACAACATAGGCGCGCACGGCTGCGTCGCTATCTCCAGCGCTGATCCTCTCACGGACGAGAAGGCGCAGGTCGCGCGCCAGTGGCGCGTTGGAGTCGTCGATGCTCTCACTCTGACAAACGACGCAGCGCAGTTCCCGGCTGATGGCGCGGGCCCGCGCTTCTAGCGCCGGGTCGGCCAAAATTTCGTCAGGCTGGGCGGCGAGCGCTGCGCCACTGATAAAAAGGGCGATCAGAACAGTCGCTAACTTATGATGACGACGAAGACGGCGCATTCTTCAGTTCCTCGATGAGCGGCCTCAGGACCGTCTCCCAATCGTCACGGCTTATCGGCCCGACATGCTTGTGGCGGATGCGTCCTTGCCTGTCGACGATGAACGTTTCCGGGGCTCCGGTGACGCCGAAATCAATCGCGGTGCGACCATCCGCATCGACGCCAATCCGGGCGTAGGGATCGCCGCGCCGGGCCAGCCAATCGGCAAGCGCTTCGGGCTTGTCCTTCCAATTGACGCCGTGGATGGGGGCGACGCCTTCATCTGCGATTTCGAGAAGCAACGGATGTTCAACGGTACAGCCGATGCACCAAGAGCCAAAGACATTGACGATGGAGACCTCGCCGACGAGATCGCGTGAAGACAGTCCGGCGCGTCCGCCATCAGGCGCTGCAAGGTCGAAGACTGGGACGGGCCGGTCAATCAGCGTTGACGGAATGCGCGACGGATCTCGCGTCAGACCAACGGCGAAATAGAGCCCGACAAGGAGGAAGAGCGACAGCGGCGCAAGGAAGATAATCCGTTTCAAGACGAGCGCTCCCTCAGTTAAGCGGACCGTGGCGTTGCGGCAGCCGACTAATCAGGCCGCGGCCTGTTCTAGCGGCTTCGCGACCGCCCCCTCGCGCAGGCGTACGCGCCGACGCTCATGACCCCCGGACGCCGCGACGAGACCTCCTAGCGTCATGATGCCGGCGCCGATCCACATCCACACCGTCAGCGGATAACGCCAGGCGCGCACGACCCAGCCGCGGGTCGCATCCTGATCGCCGACCGTTAGATAAAGATCGCCCGAAAACGTTGTCCGAATTGCTGCTTCGGTCGTCTGCATACCGCGAACGGGATAGTATCTTTTCTCGGCGATCATCTGCCGGAGCGCCTTGCCATTGCGTGAAACATCGAACCGCGCCTGAGTGCTGACATAATTCGGTCCCGGGGTTTCTTCGACTGCGATCAGGCGCGCGTCAAATCCGCCGACGCTGACGACATCGCCGATCTGGGCGTAGACAATTGTCTCGGCGCGCCATGCGCCTGCGCCGACGACGCCAAAAGCGACGACTGCGAGACCGAAATGGGCGAGCGCCATCGCCACATAGGCTGCGGGCAATGCGCGCGTCCGCGCGACGGCGCCTGATGCAAATATCCTCACACGGCGCGCGACATCTGTAGCGATCGAGG